>JAKOSS010000999.1 GCA_029777145.1 Acidobacteriota bacterium
ACGTCGAAGATCTACGGCAACATGATGTACGTCTACGGGTTGTATTCATTGACCCACAAGGACAATTCGGTAACGCGATGGAACTTCATGCAGGTTTGGAAACGGCGCGATGGAAAATGGCAGATCGTGCTCGACGTCTTCAACAAGATCGAGAAATAGAATCAAGATTCAAAATTCAAGATTCAAGATTCAAGGTTCAAAATTCAAGATTCAATATATTCAAGATTCAAAATGCGGACGCGGGTTTTTGACTTTTGAATCTTGAATATTGAATTTTGAACCGTGAGTTTTGAGTTCCGACTCTTATTCGCCGGCCTCGGCGGCGACCTGAACTCCCGAACCCAAGCCGAACACTTTGAAGTAAGCGTACGCCTCGGCGGCATAGACGACCGGCGCAACGAAGATCAATCCGATCCCGCATAGCAACGCTCCCGCGATCGCCAGCAATCCCTGGAGCAGCATCAATCCGACGACACCCCCGACATTCCGCCGGAATGCCGCGAAACTCAAGGCGATCGCGGGACCGGCCGTAATGTTCCGGTCGGCGACGAGCGGCACGGCAAAATACAGGACCGCCTTGACCGCCAGGGAAACCAACCAGCCAAGCGCATACATCGCGATCATCGGCGCGCCGATCTTGCCGACGATCTCCTGAAGCTGCTCCGGCGTCATTTCCTTTCCCGCGTTCGCCGCCAATTCTTCGGGAACCAACCCCATCGCGATCGCCGCCGAAACCGCGATCAGGATCGGCATCATTTGCAGGAGCATGACGACGACGACCGGCACAAATCGGCTGAAACCTTCGAAGATCAGTCCGATCTTAAGGTCTTCATTTCGAATCGCGGCAAAAACCACCATGAAAAACCCGCAAGTCAGGCACGACGCGGCAATGTTACTCAAGACTGAGCCGATGAAAGGCACGAAACTGGCGACGAGCCAGATGACGAACTGAATGAAGATCAGTCCGACGAAAAGCGGGTACTGCGGTTTGATCAGATTCCAGGCGTCGCGGATGGTTGCGACGGGTCCGATCGCGGCCGATTTGAATGCTGCTTCCTGATCCATTGAGATTGAGTTTGCAATAAATCCGGCGCCAAAACAATCGGACTTGCGAAATGCGGGAAACATACGCAAACTCTTTACCAGTGAACCCGCGATTGGAACAAGTCGTTCGCATTCTGAAGCTTGAAGCCGGTGCCATTGACCGCACGGCCGAGCGGCTCGATGCCGAAGCCGTGAACCGGGCGATCGAGATCCTGAACGGCTGCGACGGAAAGGTGATCGTGACGGGTGTGGGAAAGTCAGGCGTCATCGCGCAGAAGATCGCGCAGACAATGACTTCCACGGGAACCGTCGCGGTTTTTGTTCATCCGTCGGACGCGCTTCACGGCAGTCTCGGCGTGATCTCGGCCGGCGACGTCGTCATCGCGCTTTCAAATTCCGGCGAAACTGACGAGATCGTCGCCTTGCTGCCGGCGCTCAAGAACCGCGGCGTCGCGCTGATCTCGATCGTCGGAAACGTTGATTCGACGCTGGCAAGACGATCAGACGTCGTGCTGGATGCATCAGTCGATAGCGAGGCGTGTCCTTTGAATCTTGCGCCGACGGCCTCGACGACCGTCGCTCTTGCTGTCGGTGACGCGATCGCGATGACGTTGATGGAAGCGAAAGGTCTGACGGAAAAGGACTTCGCGGAAAATCATCCGGCCGGTCGTCTCGGGAAACGGCTGACCCTCAAGGTCGCGGACCTCATGCATGAAAGTCCGAACATCGCTTCGACCGCGGGCTGGCTCGAGGTAGTGAAAACGATCTCAAAGTTCGCGCTCGGAGCGGTGAACGTAGTTGACGCTTCCGGAGCATTGATGGGAATCGTCACCGACGGCGACCTGCGCCGCACGATCGAGCGCACCGATCCCGCTTCCCTTTCATCGCTCACGGCCGCGCAGATGATGACCGCGAACCCGATCACCGCCTCGCCGGAAATGCTCGCCTACGCCGCGCTCCGGTTGATGGAAAACCGTCCCTCTCAGATCTCCGTCCTTCCGGTCGTTGACCGCACGAAATGCGTCGGCCTGCTGAGGCTCCACGACATCGTCCGCAGCGGACTCTAGCAATTTGCAATTTTCAATTTGCGATTTGCGATTGACCCGGATTCCACGAATTCCACTTATCAGATTCCCAGCACAACAAATTCCAAAGGTTCCAGAATTCCATGATCAATCAGGCTCGATCCTGGAATTCCGGAACCTGTATTTTGGAATACTCCGAATCCGAACGACCAATCGCAAATCGGCGTTCGCAAATCCAGTTACTCAACCTTCACGAAATCCGTCCCGGTCCGTCCGAATGTTTCCGGATGGTACATCTCCTCGGCCTTCGCCGGCGGCACGACGAACTGTCCGGGCGTCGTTGCGCGGGCGACGTAGCTGTAATTGTAAACGCCTTCCCACAGCAGCGACGCAAACGCTTCGGCCCGCTCGTCGCGGAAGTTCTGGTGTTCGAACCAGTATTGCCGCCACCAGTACCAGCCGCGACCGTAGCTCCGTGATCCGTACTCGATGACCGGCGTGTTTCCGGAATCGCCGGGGATCGTCTCGGTCGTCGCGAGCGCCGGGTTCAGGATCTCGAGACCGGCCGGCAGATTGTCGACGAGCGCAACGTGATAGCGTCTCGCCTGCGCGACCATCGTCAGCCTCACCCGCACGCGGGCGCCGGCCTTGAACGTCCAGCTGCCGTCGGCATTCTGTTTGACGTCATCCGCGTCATCGACCGCTTCGTACGTCCGCAGAACCGTGAACCCGTAATCCGCAGGATCGAGTTTCAGGTTCTTCGGCGCGTACTTCATGCCGATGCGGTAGTACAGACGTCCCGCGCCCTGCTTGTCGAGGATTAGGTTCGACGTGCCGCCC
>JAKOSS010001000.1 GCA_029777145.1 Acidobacteriota bacterium
AACTCGCAATACCGCACGACGGCCGGCGAGATCTTCGCCGAAGCCGGAAAATACACGGACGCGAACGCCGAATGGCAGCGGATCATCGCGACCGCCGCCGGCGAGCGCGATTCCTATCTCGAAACGGCGAGCGTCCAGTGGGATTACTACCAGTATGAAGATGCGCTGAAGACGATCGACCGCACCCGCGCCGCTTTCAAGAACAAGACGATGTTCGCCTTCGAGGCGGGCTCGATCCGCGAGTCGCTCGGCGACCGCACGGGCGCGCTGCGCGAATTCATCGCCGCGTTGAAAGATCCGGACAAGGAATACCAATCGCGGGAGCATCTCGTTCGCCTGGCAAAGCGCGCCAAGGATCCGGCGGTCTTCGACACGGCTTTCCGCGACGTCGCCGACCGAACCGGGAACGATCCGCGACTGACGTTCACCTACGGCGAAGTCCTCGACGCCTCGGGCCGCTCGGCGGACGGCGAACGGCTGATCCTCGACGCCGTGACGCGGACCAGTGACGCCGGACTTCTCAGAGAAGCCCGTGAATTCTTCAGCGAACGCAATCGCGGCGACGGCGAGCGCGCCGTCATGCGACGCATCTCCGAGACGTCGACGAGCGCAAAGCGGCGGATCAAGAACGGCATCGAGATCGCCGAGACTTTCATCGATGAGGATCGGCGCGACGAAGCGCGCGACGCCGTTCTCGAACTGCTCAAGAACAACCCGACGAACTACGGAGCACTCGTCGAGTCGGCGAATTTCCTGCGGCGCGCCGGCTTCCCCGACGAGGCCGCAAACGTCCTTCGCGGCGCTTTGAGCAAGAGCCGCGGGCGATTCAAGCCGGCGCTCGCCGAGCAGCTTGCCGAGACTTTGTCGGCGGCGGGCAAACCCGAGGTCGCCGTCGCCGAGATCACGCGACTCCATACCGAAGATCCCGGGAACACCGGCGTTTTTGAAGCGCTCGTGCAGTCGTCGATCGGCGCGAAGGACGTCGCCGGCCTCCGCGCGGCGTTCGACGAAACCCTGAAATCGCTGCGCCAGACGACGAAAAGCAAGCGGTTGCTCGAACAGCGCGTCGCCGATCTTCGCCAGATGATGATCGACGCGTACACGCGCCTCGAAGACTACGATTCGGCGGTCGATCAGTATATCGAACTGATCAACGCCGATCCGTCGAACCAGTGGCTGACCGAGAGCGCGATCAAGTACACCGAACGCCGCGGCGGCGGCCCGCGGTTGCTCGCGTATTACGAGAAACTCGCCGCGGAAAGCTTCAAGAATTACAGGTGGAACGTCATCCTCGCGCGGCTGCGCGACGCAGCCGGCGACGCCGACGGCGCGATCGCCGAGTACGACAAGGCGATCAGCAACCAGCCGGAGATGGACGAGCTGCAGATGTCCGCGGCCGAGATCGAGATCAAACGGGCCAACTACGATGCGGCGCTCAAACGGATCGACCGGGCGCTCGAACTGACGAACAACGAGCCGGCAATCCTGCGCCGCAAGATCGATGTTCTCAAACTCGCGGGTCGCGACGACGAGATCGCGGCCGTCAGGGCGAAACTCCCGCAGGAAACCAATACTCCGAAAGACAAGGACAAGTTCGACGAGGCTCGGCGTGCCGCGCGCGAGGACCGCGAGAAGGCGAAACAGATCTTCCGTGCGGCCTTTGACGAACTTCGCGCGAATCCGATGTCCGGCGACCCGAAGGCGGCCGATATCCGCGCCTATGCCGACGCCGTCCGCGGCGAGGTTTCGCTGGCGGACATCAACGCGCAGCTTTGGGAACTGCGCGACAAGTACGTCGCGATCTCCGCCGGCGCGGACACGAACCAAAAGGTCATCGCGAACGGCCGGCGTTCGATCATCGAGTCGGCGCTGGTTGAAACGATCGGCGGAATCGCCGGAAATGCGGCGAACGACGTCGAACTCACCGCGCTCCACGAAGATCTGATGAAGCGGATCGACCCGAAACTGACCGGCGAAGAACGCGCGAAGGTTTCGGCGATCGTCCGCGACATGGCGCGGCGCGCCGGATTCGGCGACATCGAGGAACGAATGCTGATCGCCGACGCCGATGCCAACCCGAAAGACAATCGGTCAAAACTGCTCGATTTTTATCAGAAGCGCGGCGCGTATCAGAAAGCGTTCGATGCGGCCGTCAAATACGGCGCCGACGCGCGAACGAGAGCGGAATCCGCCCGACTTGTCGGAAACCGCGCTGCCGAACTCGCGGCGCTCACGGAGATCTGGGACGGAACCGCCGAAAATGCTGACATGTTCGACAGGTATTTCACGATCCTGCTCGAATCGGATCCCGAAAAACTCAGGGCGCTGACCAGGACGGAAACAAAACATCCGTTCGCATTGATCAACTTCTTCGTCCGCCGCGGCATGGCCGAAGACGCGCATCGCGCCGTCGATGCTTCGTCCGAGGACAAAGGCTGGAAGGCGGCGCGGCATGCGCAGATCGTTTATGCCCTGACCGAAAAAGGCGACTCCGCCAACGCCTACTTCAACGCGGCGCTGCGTTTCATGCCGATCGGTCAACTCGTCACGCAGAACTTCGACGCGGACGACGTTCCGACCGGCGAGGACTGGTTCCGGATCGCGCAGGACTTCGGCCGCTGGCGTCTCGCGCAGGGCGATCAGAAAGCCGCGAAGTTCGTTCCCGCGATGACCGAAGGACTTCCCGAAAGCGCCGCCGAACAATTCAATCTCGGCGCCTATTATCTCAAGAAGAACGATGCCGCGTCCGCGCTCGAACGGTTCAGGCTGGCGATCGAGGTGGACAATCTCGCCGTCGACAGCGCCGACAACACCGCTGCCGTCGGGGTCGCCCTCTGGAAACTCGGAAACAGGAACGACGCAGTCGCGAAATGGAGATCGATCATCGACCGCGGCGATCTGACCGACGACACGAGTTTGATCGAGACGCTTTCCAAATTCGGCATCGCCGGCGAAGGCCGCAATCTGCTCGCTCCGGTTGTCGCCTCGCAGAGCGAATACACGGACGACGTTCGCTCGTTGGTCGCCGCGATCAACGATTCGTTCGGCGATGATCAGGACGCGTCCGCGAAGTACTTCATCGACCTCTGCAAGTCTGCGAGGCTGGCACCGGACATCGCGGAAACTCTCGCGGATTCGCTCGAAGGGATCCGGCGCGAGCCGTTCCTCGCGATCATGATCCGCGCCGCGCGTGAACCTCGCCGCAGCAATTACGAGTACGAATCGATGTATCGCCGGGCGTTTCGCAATCGATCGGTCGCCGAGGCAATGTTCGATCACGAGAACAATTTCGGCGACATCGAGATTGATTCCGAAAAGCTCGAACGCGCCCACACGCTGCTCGATTCGATGATGGAACGCGGCGCCGACAAGGAAGCCGGGGCGTTGCTGTCGGACGCCGAGCGCTGGCTCGACGGACGTTATGCGCGGCCGGTTTGGATGCGCGTCATGCGGATCAAGATCGACGCCAAGGCCGGAACGGACGTCCTCGCCGCGGCCGAGAGGTTCATCGGGATCGACGTCCCCGAAGCCGTGTACGAGATCCGGCAGCCGAGCCTCGAGCGATTCAATCAGTTGCGCGAGCTCGAACCGCGGCTCAATACCTCGTACTTCGCCCGCAAACTCGCGCTCGCCGATTACGATGCCGCTAATTTCGTCGGACTCGCGAAGGCGATGAAAGAAGCCGGCGACGACGACGGCGCGAAACGCATGATCGAGCTCATGACCGAGATCGCCGGTGACCGTCGCGAATCCGCCGCCCGCGAACTCGCGTCGATCCCGATCATCAAATCGAGGCTCGCCGATCCGACCCGTTACGATTACGACCGCGAACTCCCGACCGATCTGACGGCGCGCCGCCGGATCGCGGCACAGGCCGGCGAGGATCTCGGCGACGCCAAAACATCGCTTCTCTTCAGGAAGTTGCTTGCCGA
>JAKOSS010001001.1 GCA_029777145.1 Acidobacteriota bacterium
GACCGGCGAGCAGATGAAGATGTTCCTGACGCGCATCGGGTTCGGCTCGAAGGTCGTCGTCACCGGCGACAAGACGCAGATCGACCTGCCGCGCGGCCAGCGCTCGGGCCTGCTCGAGGCCGAACGCGTGTTGCAGAATATTCCGGAGATCGAGTTCGTGTATTTCGACAAACGCGACGTCGTCCGCCACCGCCTCGTGCAGCTGATCGTCGAGGCGTATGAAGAACAGGAAGACAACTGATTTTGGATTTTTGATTTTGGATTTTGGATTACGTAGGTTCAGAGTCCCGCCTTCAGGCGGCCAGGATTGGGGTTCCGCCTTCAGGCGGCGTATCTCAACACCGTTGCTCAGCCGCGGATAACGCGGATGACGCTGATCAGAAAGAGTAGGTCCGCATGTTCCGTCTGAATCCGTGACATCTGTCGGACCCCGCGTCGGTTCGCGAGACGAGTGAAAAATAGATCAAGCCGCGGATAGCGCGGATGACGCTGAATATCAGCGGCAGATCTGCGATCGGTTAGAATCCGCGTCAGCTCGCGAGAGCAATCCCGGTGGTCTTGGCCACACATTTCGCGAATCTCACGAATGAAGAATCGGGATTCATGCAGACCGTGACACCGGAAGGATTCGCGTCTGTCCTCGGGAACTTTTTTTGCGTGTTTTGCGTGTTTCGCGGTCGAAAGGAACAATGCCCCACGAAATCTTCAACAACCAGCGCAAGGTAAAGATCCGGCCCGCGGATTTCGACGATTTTCTAAACAAACTGTTCGAGACGGTCGATGAAGCCGAAGGACGCTCGGCGGCGATCGCGTTCGTCTCGGACAGAAAAATGCGCGAGTTGAACCGTGAATTCCGCGGAAAGGATTCAACAACCGACGTCCTTTCGTTCCCTTTCGAACCCGACGAATTCGATGACCGATGCGACAACCTCGGCGATATCGTCATTTCGCTCGAACAGGCCGCGCGGCAATCCGCCGAAAACGGCTTGACGCTCGAAGAAGAGGTCAAACAGCTCATCCTCCACGGCATCCTTCATCTCTGCGGCTACGATCACGAAACCGACGACGGCGAGATGAACACGCGCGAATTGGAACTCCGAACCCGACTCGGCATTTAAGGCGAAGCCGTGAAGTCCGCATCCGTGACTGCATCGTTGAGTTCGATCAATCGCGTCGAGTTCGCGAACGTGTATCGCTTCGACCCGACCGTCAGGACATATGTCCGGCCGACCTCGACTTCTTCGAACCGGTAGCGTCCGAGCTGATTTGTGAGTACCGTCCGCGACGCTCCGTCAAGCGCCGTGAGCGTCAGGCGCGCCTCCCGGATCGGCTCTCCTGCCGACGTCATGACGCGACCGGAAATGAAGACGTTTGCGGCGGTCGGCGCCAACGGCGGGAAGAATTCCGAAGTATTGCCGTCGGCGTCGGTCGCGGTCGCAGTCACCGGGTCGCCGGGCTGATAATTCAGCAACGCCGCGTTGCCGAGATTAACGATTTTCGTCCCTGCCGAAGTGATCAGATCCGAACCGCGTCTCTTTTGCCGCGACCGGGCAAACGCGTCGTGATCTGCTTCGGTGTATTGATCGCTCCCGAGAAAATCCTGTCCCTGACCCGTCGCGTCGGCCTTGAAGAATTCGACGTAAATGCCGTCGGTGCCGTAATTTGAGTTTCCGGGCAGCGAGTCGACGAAGTACGAAACGATCAGGTCGCCGTTCCCGTCGACAGTCACTCCCGTGATCTCCGGGTAGTTTTGGCGGTTGTTTCCGCCCGTATCTTCGTCGTCAGGGTCGTTTGGCAATGGATCAAGACCACAATCGTCCAAATCCTCGGCTTCATCGCCATCGGGAAAATCGCCCGCGCAACCAAGACTAATGCCGCGAAGC
>JAKOSS010001002.1 GCA_029777145.1 Acidobacteriota bacterium
AACCGCGCGGAGTGCCGTAACGCTCCGCGCGGTTCTGTTTTTCGATCGAAGATTCGCTTAGAAATCGAATCGAATTCCGAGTCTGATCGTCCGCTGACGATAGGTTCGGGTCGGCACCAAAAAGTTCTGGCGGGCCGTCAATTGCGCGGCCGTCGGCGTCGAACTCAGCGCCTGGAAGTCAACGAACTCCGCACCGTAGCTGAAGACCGCAAGGTTCAGGATGTTGTTGAATTCGATCGTCGGACGGAACCGGAATCGTTCTCCGAACTTCCATTCACGCGTCACGTTCAGATCAAAGTTCATCAGCCTGGGACCGTGTCCCGCGTTGCGCGGAAGATTCCCGCTGGCGGCGCCGATCGGCTGCAGCGAGAACTGTGCGAGCAATGCGTCCGGAACCGGTGATCCCGGTTCTCGGTAGCGGATGTCGTTCAGGTTTCCGTTGAAATTCAGACGGTCGGTCCCGAGATCGTCGAGATTCCGGTCGCTGCCGCCGGCGCCCAGATTGAACGGGGCCGAACTGCCCCAACGGACGAGCGGCGAGAACCGGAGGCGGCCAAACCACCACGGGGTGTCGAACGTCCCGCTGAACGAAATGCGATGGTGACGGTCCTGAAGGCTGCGCGCCCATTCACGTGCAAAGTTTCCGTTGACTTCGGCGTTCGACGTGTTGTTGAGACCGTCGTCCTTTGTCGACGAGAGCGTGTAGACCAATCGATACTGCGCACCGAATCCATTCTTGAATCTGCGGAATCGGCTCCGAAGTTCGAGAACCAAGCCGTTGTATTGCGAGCGGCCCTGTGAACCGATCAGCGACGTTTCTTCGACCGTCTGGTCCGGGCGGAACTGCGCGATCGCCGCCAGTGCGATTCCGATCGGAGCGCCGGTGGCGTTGTTGTTCTGGCCGGTGACGGCGACGAGCGGGGTCGTTGAAGACGTATTCGTCGTGTTCAGATTGACCCAACAGTTGGCGGTCGTCGTTCCGCAGTTGGTCGTTCCGTTCTGGGTCGTCGTGATCCCGCTCGGGTCGGACGTCGAACCGAGATAGAACGTGTACATGCGGGTCGGTGAAAGCTGGTACGGATGATCGAGAAGCCACGCGGTCCAGTCGGCGTAACCGCTCGGAAGCCGCGGAGCGTTCGAGTTGAAGTCGCGCCAGAGTCGGACCGTGCGGTTCCACGTGTAGTTGGCCTCGAAAACCCAGCCCTTCCAGATCTCGCGTTCGAATCCGACGTTGAACTGATAGCTTTCCGGAATCTTCAGGTTCGCCTCGACCGTGCGCAGCGGGTTGCCGGCGCTCGAGACGTTGCCGATCGAGAATCCGGTGTTCTGGTTACACGGGCCAAGCGGGTTGACGACGGTCGCACATGCGGCCGTAACGAGCGACTGAAGTTCCTGAACCGAGGCGTAGCTGTTCGGGAAATTGTTGGCGATCGCCGCCATGATCGCGACACGCCGCGCATCTGTTCCCGAGGTTCCGATCGTGCTCGTGTCGAAGGCAACGAGATTGCCGCCGCCGTTCTGGATCGAATCGCCGACGGTTCTGAGCAGGACGCGGTTGTAGAAGATTCCGGCTCCGACACGGACGACGCCCTTGCCTTTCTTGAACGGATCCCATGCGAGTCCGACACGCGGTCCGAAGTTGTTGGTATCGTCGACGGCGGTTTCCCGCTCATAACGAAGGCCGAGGCTCATCGTCATGTTCGAACGCGGCTTGAACTCATCGTTGAAGAAGATGCCGTAATAGCGGTTCCTCACGTCCTGACTGGTTCCGAAATTCTGCCGGTAGCGGTTGATCGTGTTCTGTTCGAACGAGAGCACGCTACCGAAATTGAACGTCCCGGTAGCGTCACCGAGTCCGGTCACTTTGGAAACGACATCCTGGACGTCGAAACCCATTTTGAACGTGTGGCTCTTGTAAATGTAGGTCAGCGAGTCCTGCAGCTGCCAACGGGTTTCGTTTCTCGTATCGGCGAAATTCTGATTCGTGCTCGTCGTCGAGTTGCCCGTGATGAGCGTCCGGACGGCGTTTGCAACGGGATCGCGATAGGAGATCAGAACGACCGGATCGAACGGATCCGGAGCCTGATAGCTCGGCTTGTATCTCGACCACTGTCCGCGGATCTGGTTAACCGCGTTCGAACCGAAAACCTGATTGTCCGAAAAGTTGACGGCGTCCGTATTGATGTTCTTTGCCTGAAAGGCGTTCTCAATGCGTGTCGTCGTTGCGCCTGTCGTCCGCTTGTTGTTCTTGCGGCCGAACTGGAACCCGACCGTCAGATCGTTGCCCTTGAAGAGGCGATGATCGATCCTCGCCGTGATGACATTGCTCTTGTTGGGAGTCGAATAAAGCTTGCTGTACGGCGCGACGTACGATGCGGTCGGCGGCGTTGAAGTACACGCGGTCGGACTCGAGTTGTCGCACGTCTGCGAGCCGCCGGTCGATCCCGGAAGCGGATAGCGCGGATTCGATCCGACGGGCACGTAGGCGTCGATCTGCGTCGTGTCGGCGAGATTGTCGTATTCGTACGTGAAGGCGAAGAATGTCTTGTTCTTGCCGTTATAGAACGGGAACTTCACCGGTCCGCTGACGAAGAAGCCGGGATTGATGTCCTGAAGCGGCGGCCGCGAAATCCCACGGCTGTTGTTGTACCAGGAGTTTGCATTGAGGCTCTCGTCACGGAAGAACCCGAAGAATCGTCCGCGAAAACGGTTGCCGCCTGCTCGGGTGCGAAGGTTCACGCGGCCGCCGGACGCGCGTCCGTACTCGGCCGAAAACTGGTTCTGAATAACCTGGACTTCAACGATCGCTTCGATCGAGGGCTGGAATCGGTCGCGCGACGAACGATCGTCGTTGTTGTCGAGACCGTCGATCGTGATGTTGTTCGAGTAGGCCGTGCCGCCGCCGATCGAAAAGTTGCCCTGTTCGAGGGGCGCGGTCCGCGGATTGGCGCTGCGGTCCTCCGCGAGACCGTCGGTCGAAAGCTGTTCCTCGGTTGTTCCCCCGAGCGTCAGGACGAGGTCGAGAGCGTTGCGGGAAACGTTCGGGATCTCCTCGATCTCACGTTCGGCAACGGTACCTCCGACGATCGTTCGCGTCGTATCGACAACGGGCTCGTTTTCGCCCTCAAGCGTGATTATCTGCTCAGCGGAAACGCCCGCGGGCTGAAGGGTGAAATCGAGTTGGACGTTCTGGCCCGCGATCGTCGTCAGTTCGTTCTTTTCCTGATTCGCGAAACCCTGCATCGACGCCTTCAGGTTGTATTTGCCCGGCGGAAGTTCGATCAGCCGGTAGCGGCCCTCATCGTTGGAAACGACTGTCCGGGTGATGCCCGTGGCGGCGTTCGTCGCGGTCACGGTGGCGCCGACGACCGGCAAACTGTTCGAGTCCAAAACCCGACCGGCGATCGAAACATCGTCCAGATCCTGGGCGACGACGGTCAGCGTTGCTGAAAACAGAAGGGCAATAAATGCGGGCAGAAAAATGCCGCGGAAAGCTTTCATAAAAATCTCCAATTTAATAGGCTCGGGGCAATAATAGGAACGGGATATTTTGGACTAAAAGAGCGTGGGATGTAAAGACGGGATAACCACGGGGAAACCGGAATTTAACCGTAATCAAGCGATCCCGATGTTCGCCCGCGGATTTTCGACGACCGGCTTCGATCGGTAATGCGTTGAACGGGTCGGACGCGTCTTCAAAATGATGGTCGGGATCAGTCGCTCGATCGACTCAAACGAAGTTGGAAACAACGGATTCCGATCGCATTTTTCGGGACTGTCGGCGGTTCGGGAGTTCTATTCCTCGTCAGTATTCCTGATATGTCTGATCGTCAACGTGCGTCGCGAAACCGGGATCAAAGCCTCGGTTCCCGAGAATTCCTCGACGTGTTGCGAGAATTCGTTCGCATGCGTCCTGAGATACTCGAAAAAGCGTTCGAACTCGCGCTGCATCGCGTCCATTTTCTCGCGCATGTTGAGGATTATTTCGACGCCTGCGAGGTTCACGCCGAGCTCGCGCGTGAGTGAGAGGATCACCTCGAGACGTTCGAGATCAGGATCGGTATAGAGACGCGTGTTGCCTTCGGACCGAGACGGCTTCAGAAGGCCTTCACGTTCGTACAATCGGAGCGTCTGCGGATGGATCTCGTAGAGTTCCGCAACGGCGCTGATCGTGTATGTTTTGACCTTTTTCTTCACGGCCTCGTAAGTAGTCAGTAGACGGTAGACGGTAGGCGGTAGGCGGTAGTCAGTAGACGGTAGTCAGTAGACCGTAAACTGGTATCAGTATTCCTTCGCCAACCTAGATCAGCAATCGCAAATCGCAAATCGCAAATCGAAAATTGAAAATCACTCAAGTCCCATCGCTTTGCGGGGGTTCTCGGGATTAGCTTTATCCCACTGGCGGAGCAGCTCTTTCGTCTCCTCGCTGATGATCCGCGGCAGTTTGATCTGGACCTCGACAAATTGGTCCCCGCGCAGGTTTGGGTTGCGCAGCGACGGAAATCCGCGCTCGCGCAGCCGGAATTTCTGGCCCGATTCGGTGCCGGGCGGGATCTTCAATTGCGCGCGCCCCTCGACCGTCGGAACCTCGATCTTTGTTCCGAGCGTCGCCTCGGGAACGGTGATCGGGATCGTCACATAAATATTGTCGCCCTTTCGTGTAAAGAAGCGGTGGCTGCCGACG
>JAKOSS010000117.1 GCA_029777145.1 Acidobacteriota bacterium
CGAGTGGGAAACACAGATCATCGGCGCGCAGGCGTTGGAGAAATTCGGAACGACGATCCCGGAAACGACGATCGAATCGATCAAGCGCAACAAGGTCGCGCTGAAAGGACCGCTGACGACTCCGATCGGGAAGGGATTCACGTCGGTCAACGTCGGGCTCAGAAAGGCGCTCGATCTTTACGCGAACGTCCGGCCGATCAAAGCGTTGCCGAACGTGCCGTGCCGGTATCCCGAACTTGATCTCGTCATCGTTCGCGAGAATACCGAAAGCCTTTACGCCGGACTCGAGCACGTCGTCGTTCCGGGCGTCGTCGAGTCGCTCAAGATCATCACTGAAAAGGCGTCGACGCGGATCGCCCGCTACGCATTCGAGTACGCGCGGACCCAAAAACGGAAAAAGGTGACGGCGATGCACAAGGCGAACATCATGAAGCTGTCAGACGGACTTTTCCTCCAGTGCTTTCACGACGTCGCGAAGGATTATCCGGAGATCGAAGCCGACGACAAGATCATCGACAACGCCTGCATGCAGCTCGTCATGCGCCCCGAGCAGTTTGAGGTGATGGTGCTCGAAAACCTGTACGGCGACATCGTCTCGGACCTCTGCGCCGGATTGATCGGCGGACTCGGGCTCGCGCCGGGAGCGAATATCGGCGAACTCGGTGCGGTGTTCGAGGCCGTCCACGGATCCGCGCCCGACATTGCCGGCCAGGGGATCGCGAATCCGACGGCGATCATGATGTCGGCCTTCATGATGCTGCGTCACATCGAAGAGTATGAGGCGGCGGATGCGGCCGAGAAGGCGATGATGCAGGTCTATGCCGACGGCGATATCCGTACGCGCGATCTCGGCGGATCGTCGTCGACGGCGGATTTCGCATCGGCGATCGTCGAAAAACTCAGATCTTAGGGATCTCGGAAAAGTTGATAACGGACAGGTGTCAACTGATGGTCGATTTCGAAGGAGTGCTTCGTTAACAACGAATTGCCTGTTTTTTCATTCAAAAGTTTGCGCATTTCTGCGCGGGAGGAATGAGAATGTTGAAAAGGACCGCCGTCGTTGTTTCATTGATGGTTTTCGCGGGTTTGGCGCACGCGCAGACTCCCGCGAGGATCAATGTCAGACTCGCACAGCAAAAAGCTTATCGAAATCTCGTTGTTAAGTTTGTTTCCGTGCCCGAGGACTCGCGCTGTCCGAAGGGCGCGGCTTGCGTTTGGGCCGGGAACGCCAAGGTCAAACTCGAAGTCCGCAAAGGCCGCGGCGCGTGGAAGACGGTTGAGCTCAACACAAATGCGGGTGCAACTTCGGCTGTCGTCGAGGGATTTGAGATCAAGCTTGTCGGTTTGGATCCTTATCCCGGAAGCGGTGACGGAAGTCGAGCGTACTCGGCGCTGATCGAGATAAAGCGAAGCTGAGAGAATTCGAGCAAAACTGGAAAGGGCGGATGTTGCGATCCGCCCTTTTGTCGTTGTTAGTTATCCTTCGGATTCTTCCGCTTGCTGTCAGTCGGAGCCGGTTTCGACTCCGGTTGTTTGGCTTTTGAATCCGACTGTTTCGGCTGCGGCTTTGACTCAGGCTGTCGCGGCTGCGGCTGTTGTCGCGGTTCGACGCGTGGCGTCGGTTGCGGCCTTGGCTCGACGCGGGGCATCGGCTGCTGGCGCGGCTCTTCCCGCCTCGGCTGCGGCGTGTAGACCGGAGGCGTCGGCGTTTCCTTCTGCCTCGGCGCCGGCTGCGTCCGCCGCTCGTCCTGCTTCGGCTGCTCCTTGGTATCGGTCCTCGGCTGCGGCGTGTAGATCGGCGGCGTCCGCGTTTCCTGATTCGGAATCCGCTTCGTCCGATCAGAATCAGTCGGGTTGTCGTCGCGTTTCACCGCACCCGTGCTCCGCACCGGATTCTGGTTGACCGTCGGATTGTTCTGACGCGTATTTCCGTCATCCTGTTTCGTCGTCGGCCGATTCACCGCACCAGTTTTGCGTGTGTCGGAATTCGGATTGACGATGATGTCGGGACTCCGATTCGGTTCGACCGTCGGTTTCACCGGATTGCGGTTGCCGAAAATCCGTTCCTTCTTCAGGTCCTCGTCGAGCGAGACTCCGGGCTTGCGCTCGGTCGCGCCGGTCTTGACGGTATCGACCTTCGGAAGCCGAGGCTGTTCGATCCGGATTTCGCGGCTGACCTTGCCGTCAAGACTCTTGTAGTCCGGCAGCAACGGCGGCGACTGGTTGTCGTCGATCTTTCGCGTCAGGATCGACCGGCTCGTCTCGAGCGGCGGCGTCTTGTACTTGCTCAGGCCGAGGCCGAAATCGCGTTGGTCGACCGAAACGACCGCACCCGGCGGGATCCGCTGGAACGGCGGAGTCTGCGATCTGATGATCCGCGCGTCGTTGTTCGGGTTGACCGTCGGCGTCGGATTCGGATTGACGGTCGGATAATTATTGATGATCGTCGTATTGTTGTTGTAAATCCGAATGTTCCGATTGCCACGGTAAAAGCCGCGGTTGTAGTCGTAATAGCGATCGTAGTACGAAAGCGGATACCAGCAGACCGAACCGTTCCAAGTCACGATCGAAACCATCGCCGGCCGCCACCAGCTGCGTCGCCAGCGATTGCTCGCGTACGGCGACCAGATCCAGTAGTTGTTGTACCAGACCCAGCGTCCGTAGTGATACGTCGCCCAGCCCCACGGCTCGTCGTTGACCCATGTCCAGCCGTAGAACGGAACCCAACGCCAATGGCCGTAGCGGTACGGCGACCAGTTTGAGTACCGCGAGATCGAATTGCCGTACGGACGCCAGACGTAACCGTAGTCCCGCGTATAGATCCACTCGCCATAGCCGTTCAGGTCTTCAGCGCCGTAGATGTCCTGATCGTAATAGCGATCGTAGTACGAATTCTTGAGCAGTTTGGCGACGACTGATTCGCGGTCCATCACCCAGCTGTCAAACGAATCGGCGAAGCGCGCCGCGTCTGAAGTTTCCCACTCGCCGGCGTAATTTCCGGTCAAAAACAGCTTCGCGCTGCGGCCGTTGTTGAGCGTGAATCCGGAATTGTCCGAATAAACACGGGCCTGGCCGTTTTCGGTGACGGTGACGCGGATCTCGGAACTCTGCGCATCGCCGGCGTCGATCCGGTACATTCCGGGCTTCTCGACGGAGACGGTCGTGCTCGGTGCGTCGATCTCAAAAAATTCCTTCGACTTCTTGAAGCTAAGAACACGCAGGCTGATCGTGCCTTGCGGAACGCTCAGCGCGATGCCTTCGTCCCGGACGGTCGTGAATTTCAGGGTCGAATTCTCGTCAACGCGGACGTAGCTGTCACGATCGAACTGAACCTCGACCCGGGCAGACGATCCGGTAACGATCTCGTCGCCTTCGACGAGCGGAAGATTCATTGTCGCGCGCTCCCACGTCTGATCCTCGCCGCCGCGACGAATCTGGACGTCGCCGCTCAGCAAACTGATCCTGACGACACGTGCCGTGACATCCGGTACGTATTCGTCGTCATCACCGGCGCCGAGGGTCGGGAATGCAAATATTAACAATAGGGGCAAAAGAAGAATTGCTGCCCAAAATTTTGGTCGGGGTGAACTCATAATAGGCTCCTTCAGGTTTTTCAGTTTCTTCGGGAAGAGAAGTTGAGCCTTAAACCCAACTCTTACATATTCCTACTGCAACTTCCATACCTCGACGGTTGATCGCAAAAAAACCACGAATGCCCGGCGATCTGCCGACGATTTGGTGCAGGTACCTCATTCGTGCGCTACGATATAGTGTAGATTTGAGGAGACGAAAATGACGAAGCCAACGACGTTCGGAGAATTGAAATCGAGCGGTTACGTTCCGCGGCCGGTGAAGGAAGAGATGCGGGCGAACCTGATCGGAAAACTGCGCGCCGGCGAGCGTCTTTTCCCCGGCATCGTCGGTTACGAGGAATCGGTCATTCCGCAGCTCGTCAATGCGATCCTCTCGAAACACAATTTCATCCTTCTCGGCACGCGCGGCCAGGCGAAAAGCCGCATCATCAGGCAGCTGACGGAATTGCTCGACGACGAGATTCCGATCATCGGCGGGTCTGAGATCAACGACAATCCGTTCGAGCCGCTTTCGGCGTTCGGGCGTCATCAGATCGATTTTCACGGCGACGAGACAAAGATCGATTGGGTCAAACGCGACAACCGCTTCGTCGAAAAACTCGCAACGCCCGACGTCACGATCGCCGACATCATCGGCGACGTCGATCCGATCAAGGCGGCGAAGGGCGGACATCTATTGTCGGACGAACTGACGATCCACTTCGGACTTTTGCCGCGCGCGAACCGAGGAATCTTCGCCATCAATGAACTTCCAGATCTCGCGGGTAAGATCCAGGTCGGGCTATTCAACATCATGCAGGAAGGCGACGTCCAGATAAAGGGATATCCGGTGCGGCTTCCGCTCGATGTTCTTCTGGTTTTCTCCGCGAATCCCGAAGACTACACGGCGCGCGGCAAGATCATCACGCCGCTCAAGGACCGGATCGGCGCGGAGATCCAGACGCATTACCCGGCGAACGTCGGACTCGGCGCGTCGATCACGCGCCAGGAAGCCTGGACGGAGCGCGAGGAATCGACGGTCGAAGTCCCCGATTTCATCGCTGAAATGATCGAGCAGATCGCGTTTGAAGCGCGCGACGACAACCGCATCGACAAGCGTTCCGGAGTTTCGCAGCGGCTTCCGATCACCGTCCTCGAAGCCGCCGTTTCAAACGCCGAACGCAGGTCGCTGATCACGGCTGAACCTGAGATCGTCCCGCGCGTTTCGGATGTTTATGCCGCGCTTCCCGCGATCACGGGAAAGATCGAGCTCGAATACGAAGGCGAGCAGATCGGCGCGTCGCGTCTCGCCCGCGACCTGATCAAACGCGCCGCCGGCGTGATCTTTGAAGGATTCTTCCTTGGGATCGATTTCGACCCGGCCGTCAGATGGTTTGACGGCGGAAACAAACTCCTGTTGTCCGACACCGCCGACGCCGATGAGTGCGTGATGCTGCTCGAATCGGTCCCGGAACTGATCGATTCGACGCTCGTGCCGCTCGAATTCGGACGCGGCGAGAAAGCGAAGCTCGTCTCGGCCTGCGAGTTCGTGCTCGAAGGCCTCTACGCGCAGAACAAGATCTCGCGAAACGAGGAAGGCGGCTACGAGGCGGTGACGAAAACGAAGCGCGACCGGCGCGGAATGATCTACGAAGACTTCACCGACATCGAAGGTTACAATTGATCCATTTGCAAAACGCGAATCCGATTTGCGAATCGCAATCGCGAGCTTGGTCGGAGAATGATCAACGCGCGGGCGATCGTCAACGCATTCTTCGCGTGCTCCGTGGTCTCCGCGTGAGATCAACCCACTAAACGCAAACGCTCCAATAGTTTACGAAGTAGTTCCGGTACCGCGCTTGCGGTTGCGACGCTCTTCGATCGGCCCCGATCTCGAATGGAACGAAGCTTGCAACGACCGATCGCGGAGGTTGATGCAATGTATTCGGACAGAACCTTTTCGGAAACGGCGGCGGTGATCATGAGAACGGGAGCGGCGATCATGCTTATTCCGGCGGCGTTCGGACTGTTTTTCTCGGCGATCGGATTCTTGACGGCATTGATCGGAGGTTCAGCCGGCGGCGTTCTCCTCTCTTCGATCCCGTTCTTCACGCTCGGAGTCGGAATCACGCTCTTCGTCGGCTACTGCCAACTCGCTTCGCGTCGTTTGGAGTCGTATTTTGAACGCCCGTTGTGGATCGTGACCTTGGTTTTGAACGGCATTCCGTTAGTGCCGTTGTTGTATGAACTGACCAAAATTCCCAAGATTCAGTTCTCGAGCGGAAGTCTTCTTTTGGTTCCTTTCGTGATGTGGTGGCTTACCGCGGTCGTGCTTTCGGCGATCTCGTTGGCGAAGATCAGCGCGGCTCAGAAGTACCGGTAATGGCCGGTCACCTTCCACTCGAATAGACGGTCTTCGGCTCGCGTTCCCCCGCCGATGTTGTGAATGATGTAATAACGCTTCGTCGCTTCATTGAAAAGGTGTGAAACGATCCCGATGTGGGTCATGCCCTTGCCGTTGAGGTCCCAGGTTACGATGTCTCCCGGTTGGTAATCCTTCGGATCATCGGTCACCTGCACGGCCTTCCCGCGGCGGCTGAAGAAGGCCTGAAGATTCGGGACGCGCCGATGATCGATGTTCGAGTCCGTTCCGTTCATTCCCCATTTTTGCGGGTAACTTGAAAAATTCTTTGCCATGTCCTCGTGAACTTCCTTTTGCAGATCGACGCCGGCCGCGCGGAATGCGCGAATCACGACGTCGGTACACGCGCCGGTGTTTTCGGGAACATCGCCGTTCGGATACGGGATGACAAAGTATTCCTGCGAGTAGTTCTTCGTGACCTTGATTTGATTGCGGGCACTCTCGAGGACCTTCCGCAACTCCGGTGTACGTGCCTCGCTGACCGGTATTTCGATCGCGGACGAGTCGGGAGACGAACCGAGCCGCGGGAGAGAGCCGCAACCGGCAAGAACAAGGATGATCAGCGCAAAAAAAACGACGCGTGACTTCATATCGCTATCTGTCTGAGTCTACAAAACTTCAGCCATGAAATGAAAGCCTTTTCGGATCGCCGGCGGACGGCGTCCGTCGATCCCGTTTGACCGACGGTAAAAAAACCTTTACTTTACCTTCATCCCAGCGGATTGCCACCGCCAACAATCATTCGCTTTCTTAATAAAAAACAACAGGAGAAACAGGAGATCATGATGAATTTTCGAGTAATTGCGGTCGTCCCATTGGCCCTGATATTGGCGGGAGCGTTCTTCATCAGCAAAATTGCGGTAACGGCGGAGGCGTCGTTGCTCGCCGCTGAAAAGATCGAAAAACCGGTGCGCGTCATTGGCGAGCGCGTCTGCGGAACCGATGAAAGCCCGGCGAAGGTCGCGGCGATGGAAGAGGATTTCCGCGCGCGTCAGGCGGCTCGGGCCAAGAACGGACTGATGGCAGCCAACGTCATCGGTGGCACGATCAATGTCTACTGGCATGTGATCACGAACACTTCCGGCGCCGGCAACTTGAGCAGCGGGGCGATCAACAGCCAGATCAACGTCTTGAACAACGCCTATGCGTCGACCGGTTGGCAGTTCAACCTGGTTTCGACCAATGTCACGGCGAACAACTCGTGGTACACGTGTTCGGGCGGAACATGCGAAACGCAGATGAAAAACGCGCTTCATCAGGGAACCGCTGACGATCTCAACATTTACTCGAACAACATGGGCGGCGGACTTTTGGGTTGGGCGACATTTCCGTCGAGCTACAAACGCTCCCCGAAAATTGACGGAGTTGTGATCCTTTATTCCAGCCTTCCCGGAGGCAGTGCCGCCCCTTACAACGAAGGCGACACCGCAACTCATGAGGTCGGACACTGGATGGGGCTCTATCACACCTTCCAGGGCGGCTGCGCGAGGAAGGCGACCGGCGGTGACGGCGTGTCGGATACGCCCGCGGAACAATCGCCGGCCTACGGTTGTCCTGCCGGCCGCGATTCTTGCGGATCGCTTGCCGGGCTCGATCCGATCGACAACTTCATGGATTACACCGACGACGCCTGCATGGACAGGTTCACCGCCGGACAGGATTCACGCATGGACGCACAGTTCACGTCGTATCGCTACAACAAATAACCGAAAAATCTGATTGATTTGCGGGGCTGTCTGAAAGATCAGGCAGCCTCTTTTTCTTTGAGCCAGGCGCGAATGTCGTCGCGCATCGGATCGACGATCTCGTGCTTCGATTCGTAGACTTCCGTCCTCAGTTTCGGAGCGAATTTCCTCAACCGTTCCGCGTAGGATTCATATTTCTCGAGCGGATAGAACTCGTCCTCGGTGTTGTAGAGATAGAAAACGTCGGCGTTCGTGACGCTGAATTTCTCGTTCGACTCAAGATCGCCGGGGACGCCGCCGCATACGCCGATGATCCCGCGCGCAGTTTCCGGATAGGTCAGCGCGAACCGAAAATTCAGGGCGCACGCCTGTGAGAAACCGTAGAGATAAACACGTTCCGGATCGACAATTCCTTCGTCGATCAAGCTTCCGATCACGAATTGGAGAAACTCGTGATGAACCGCGACCGATTCGTCAGACCGATAGTCCGTGAGCCATCCGAATCCGACGCGATAACCATTCTCGGTCGGACGGAAATGCTGGTGCGGGCCCTGCACGGACGCGAGCACGAATCCGTCGGACGCAACCGCCTGTGCCTCGCGCATCATGTAGCGTTTGTGCGCTCCGTAGCCGTGTACGGCGAGCAGCAACGGCGCCGGCCCGGTCAAATCTTCCGGTACTTTGACGTCGTAGTAGAGATTGATCCTGGTCGGGAACTGCAGATCGGTTCGCATTGCAAAAGTTTAGCGGAAACCGAATAGACAAGACACCTTCGATAACGGAAAATCTATGGCGTAATGAACAGGTTAGTGTCGTGGATCGATAGTATCGCCGGGATCGAAGATCCGGGCCACGGCGTCCGCGTTTGGCTCGAACGCGCGGCATTCGTGTTCCTGATCCTGATGACGCTGAGCCTGCCGATCTCGATCGCCGCCACGCAGACCGCATGGTTGACGGGAATGTTCATTTGGCTGATCCGGTTGAGCCTGAAACCTCGGGAGCGTTTCCGGCCGCGATCGATCGACTATCTGCTCTGGGCGTTTTTCGGTTGGAGCGTTCTGTCGGCGGCGTTTTCGTATGCGCCCGATATTTCCTTCGACAAACTCCGCGTCGTTTCGCTCTTCCTGATCCTTTACTTCGCATATCACAACATTCGGACCGTTCGCGCCGCCAAGTTTCTTGCGGGAGCGCTGATCTTCGCTACGATGGCGCCGGTGCTCTGGACGCCGATCGAACGAGCCATCGGACGCGGAGTCCAGATCTACGATTTCGCGGGATCGCCGTTCGATCAGATCGGGATGGTGAACGGCGACACGATCCTTGCCGTAAACGGCCGAAAGGTATCAAATCTGAACGAGATCCGCGATGCGATCAATTTGTCGGAAGGCCAATTTCAGGCGAGGGTTTACCATATGGACTCGTACGGCGATGTCGAGATCCCGAAGGACCGCCTGAAGGATGCCGAATCCGCGGAATCCGCGCTGTCGGTCGGCCGCTGGCAGGTCGGGAGAACGTGGCGCGCCGCGGGATTCTACGGCCACTATACGACGTTTGCGGAAGTACTTCAGTTAGTGATGTCGTTGGCGTTCGGGATTCTTGCAAGCTTGATCTCGTTCAAGATCTCAGGGAGCTCCGGCGACAAGAATCGGGGCTTTTTTTCGGTCCGGGTCTTTGGTTTGATCCTTGCGGCGATGATCATGGCACTTATCCTCACCGTGACCCGCGCTTCGCAACTGGCGTTCGTCGTTTCAGCGGCGGTCATCGTCTTTTCGGTCGGAAACAGGAAGATGCTGGTCGCGGCGTCCGCCATCGGATTGCCGCTGGCTCTCGTCGGGTTGTTTGTCCTCCAGCAAACACGCGGCGTAGGGTTCATCGATTCAACTGATAATTCGACGAGCTGGCGCGAAACGGTTTACCGTGAAGGTGTCGCGCTTTGGACCGCAACCCCACGGAACTTCGCGGTCGGCGTCGGCATGGACTCGATCAAACGGTACGCCAAGGATTGGCACCTCTTCGACGACGGCCGACTGCCGATGGGACATTTTCATTCGACGCCGCTTCAGATCGCGGTCGAGCGCGGGCTTCCGGCGCTTCTGCTCTGGTTCGCGATCTGCTTCGTTTACTGGCGGCGACTGTACGGATTCAAAAGCGACGATCCGGTCGATCGAGGAATCGTCATCGGAATTCTCGGCGGCGCGGTCGGATTCTTCGTCAGCGGTCTCGTCCACTACAATCTCGGCGATTCGGAAGTCGCGATGGTGTTCTTTTTTTTGATGGCGCTCGGTCTTGCTATAATCGCGAAAACGGACCACAACTCACTCAAAACCGAAGGTCCGTCTTGATTCCAAATCAAAGGAGACCTCATATGACCAAGAGCATTTTGCAGGACAAGTCGTACAAATTTGCCCTGCGTATCGTCAACCTCAGCCGATACTTAAGCGGTGAGAAGCATGAATTCGTACTGTCACGAAAACTACTCGATTCGGGGACCTCGATCGGGCTCTTCGTGGAAGAGGGAAGACAAGGATTTGACCGGGAAGATTTTAGGCAGAAGTATTCGGTAGCCAACAAGGAAGCGTTCAAAACGAATTTCCTGCTGCGGCTGCTTCGTGACAGCGAGTATCTGAGCAAAAAACAGACTGACTCAATGTTGTCTGATTGCGAGGAACTCCAAAAGATGCTGATCGCGACGTTGAAAACAACCGATCAGAACAAGCAATAAGTGCGGCTGCCATTTGTCGGTTATCGTTTTCAGTTAATTCGGAATAGGTGATAACTGATAACTAATAACGGATAGCGGTTATCATTTTTCAGCTATCCGTTTTCAGCTATTTCGGAATAGGTGATAACTGATAACTAATAACGGATAGCGGTTATCAGTTTTCAGC
>JAKOSS010001003.1 GCA_029777145.1 Acidobacteriota bacterium
CGGCGAACTTGTTTATCCCGAGAATGGCATCGATCCATTCGGGATCCACACCCCGCGCAAGCGTTCGAAACCGATCGTTGCGGCGGTTCAGGGACTCTGCCTGACACTCGGGATCGAAGTTTTGCTTGCGTGCGACGTCCGGATCGCTGCGTCCGACGCGCGGTTCGGCCAGATCGAGGTCAAGCGCGGGATCTTCCCGTTCGGCGGCGCGACCTTGCGTTTGCCGGAGATCGCCGGGTGGGGAAACGCGATGCGCTGGTTGCTGACCGGTGATATGTTCGACGCGAGTGAAGCGTATCGGATCGGGCTCGTCCAGGAAGTTGTCGAACCAGGTGAGCAGCTGGATCGCGCGATCGAGATCGCCGAAACGATCGCGAAACAGGCGCCGCTCGGTGTTTACGCGACGCTCCGCTCGGCCTGGAAGTTGCAGACCGAAGGTTTCGATGCCGCCGCTGCCGATCTGATGCCCGAGACGATGAAGCTCTTTCACTCGGAAGACGCCGCGGAGGGTGTCCGGTCTTTTCTCGAGCGGCGAGAGGCCGATTTCAAGGGACGCTGAACGCGATTGTGTGCTATCGTCCAACCGAAACAGGAGGCCGCAAATGGACTACATACGCGAACAACTTTCCGAGATCAGCGAACTCGCGAATTCGAAATTCGGCGCTTTGAGCGGGGAACAGATCAACTTCAAGCCGGCCGCTGAATCGTGGAGTGTCGGCCAGTGTTTCGAACATCTGATCTTGACCAACGATCAGATCACCGGTGCCGTGCAGAAGGTCGCCGACGGCACGCACGTCAACTCATTCTGGGAAAACTGGTCACCGTTCACCTCGTTCTTCGGAAATTTCCTCATCAAGTCGATGAAGCGCGACGACAAGAAATTCAAGGTGCCGAGCAAAACGATCGTTCCGCCGAGCGACGTGGATCCTCAGATCGTCGCGAAATTCGTCCAAAACAACGACAAATTGATCGATCTTTTCTCCCGAATTGATGGTGCGGATCCCGAAACGACCGTGATCACGTCGCCGTTCATGGGGCTCGTGACGTACAGGCTGGGTCACGGTATGACGATCATCGTCGAACACGAACGCCGTCATCTGAGACAGGCGGAACGCGTCACCGCCGCGGACGGCTTCCCGTCGTAGCATTTCAATCGTGGGAGCCAGACTCGATCGCATCAAATTCAACCTGTTTCCCGCATTCCGCGGAACCGGAGCGCGCGTCGAGCTGATCTCCGACGATTACCGTTACATCCGGATCCGAATTCCTCTGAATCGGCGAACCCGAAACTACGTCGGTACGATCTACGGCGGCAGCATGTACGGCGCGGTCGATCCGATCTACATGATCATGCTGATCAAGAACCTCGGAAGCGGCTACGTGGTTTGGGACAAGGCAGCGACGATCGGGTTCAGGAAGCCCGGAATGGAAACTCTGTTCGCGGATTTTCGCCTTCATGAAGACGAGATCGAGTCGATCAAGACGGTTTTGCGCGAACAAAAGTCGGTTGATAGAATTTACACCGTCGAGA
>JAKOSS010001004.1 GCA_029777145.1 Acidobacteriota bacterium
AACTCGATTTTCCCGGCGTATGACGGCAAGTACGCCTGGATCAGACGTTGCACCGCCGGCCCCCGGGTGAATTCCGGCAGCATCCGCAGGAGCCGTTTTGCCCGGTGTCGCTTGAAATCATACATGAAAAGCCGCGCGTAGCCCGCGAAAAGCTCGTCGCTCCCCTCGCCGCAGAGTGCCACGGTGATCTTCTGTTTGGCCAGTTTCGCGATAAAGTACATCGGCACCGTCGCCGAGTCGGCGACCGGCTCGTCTAGGTGCCAGATAATCCGGGGCAGGGCGCCGAGAAAATCCGTCGCCGTGATCCGCATGGCCGTGTGGTCTGCTCCGAAGAGCCGCGCGACCTCTTCGGCATATTCGAATTCCTCGTAGCGCGGCCCCATGTCGAAACCGATAGTGAAAGTCTTCACCGGTTCCTTCATGAGGTCGGCCATGATTGCAAGGATCACACTCGAATCGACGCCGCCGCTCAGGAACAGGCCGAGCGGAACGTCGCTCACCAACCGGCGCTGGACGGCCCGACGGAGACGCCCGACGATCTCCTCCTCGATAGCCTTCCGGGAACCCGAGCGCTTCGCAAGCTTCGTCACGCGCCAGTAACGCTCGGCGGCGGCTTCCCCGTTCTCGAAGACGAGCGTATGCGCGGGCGGAAGTTTTTCGACGCCGGGGCACGGCGTCTCCGGCGAGGGATAGAACCTGTAGGTGAGGTAGTCGCTGAGCCCATCGAACGCGATCCCCGGCCGCACGAGCTCCGAGGCGAAGATGACTTTCATCTCCGAGGCGAAGACGAGGTTCGGGCCTGATCGCGCGTAATACAGCGGCTTTTTTCCGAGGCGGTCGCGGGCGAGGAACGCGCGGCGCCGCTTCGAATCCCAGACGCAAAATGCGAACATTCCGTGGAGACGCTCCACACAACGGTCCCCGAACTCCTCGTAGGCGTGAACGATCGTCTCTGCGTCGGATTGGGTGACAAAGACATGGCCGCGAGCGACCAGTTCGTCCCGCAGATCGCGGTAGTTGTAGATCTCGCCGTTGTGCACCACGGCGATGGATCCGTCCTCGTTGAAGATGGGCTGCCGGCCCGTCGCAAGGTCGATGACGCTCAACCGGCGGAAGCCGAGAGCGGCCTCGGACGAGAAGAAAAAACCCTCGTCATCAGGGCCGCGATGCGCCATGAGGGCGGTCATGCGGCGGATCGTCGGCTCGATGTCCGGCCGCGCGCACTCAGGTCCGATAATGCCCGTAATGCCGCACATTATCCCTCCCTTCGCTTAGCCTCGATAAAGAACGTAAACACCCGGCGCCCGGCGAACCGTCCCCCGAACACAATAACCGGCGCGGCTGATCGCACGCCGTACGCCCGCGACACCCAGCCTTCCTCCACGTAAGCCTGAAGCCCGTCGCGGGCGTCGGCGGCAATGCGCAGCACGGCGCGGGGACCAATGATCTCGGCATACTGGCCGAGCGCTACTGTCTCACCTTTCAGTCCTAGCCGCCCGTAGAAGCCGTCCGGAGGAACGGAATAATCCCCGGCCCGTTCTCCGCGGGCGACCTCGAGTTCGCCCGCATGAAACCTGACGGAGATCTCGGCGCCGATTTCCGGGTCGCGGCCGCCGCGCAGCCGGTCCTGAACTACCCAGCGCAGGCGTTTCTTGTCGAACAGGATCGCACGCTCGACGACGAGCCCGTCGAGATACCGCCCGAATCCGACATGCTCGCCGGTAAAGAAATCGAAGTCCGTGTCCGTTTCCCAGACGGTCACCCGCGGAAACGCGTATTCCTCGACGCGCCACGGCACGGCGGCATCGATCCCGTTCTGCTCCCAGTCGGCGATCTGGAGAACGTTGTGGAAGCGGGTCGACCGCCACTCATGGCGCGCCGCGAGGTCGGAGGTGTAGACGTACGAACCCGGATCGACGATGAATGCGGTGCCCTCGCAGAAAAGATCGATGCTCAGGACATCGTTGTGCTTATGGTTCCCCTTGCCGTTCATACCGACGGGATTGGCGGCGATCGTAAGATGCGCGCCGCCTCCTTTCATGAAGTAGAATCCCGCCTCGCGAAACGCAAGCGAGGCGCGCGGCTCCGCCCGCGCGAGAAGCACCGAGCGCAGCGGCAGGCGGCCGGCGCTGCGCAACCCCGCAAGGAGCCAGAATGCCTCCTCGCCCGCTTCCTCCCCCGCGATCGCGCGCAGGTCTTCGCGGTGAAAAAGCTCAGCCCCGATCGCCGCGAGGTAGCGATGGTCGTCGCGGCGC
>JAKOSS010001005.1 GCA_029777145.1 Acidobacteriota bacterium
CGAATCGGCAAGGTCGTCGCGGGAATCGATCAGCGTCCCGTCGAGATCAAAGAAAAGCAGGCGGATACTCATTTTCCGCCCGCCGCGAATCGTCCGTAATTGTAATAGGCGGCGCAAGCGCCTTCGCTTGAGACCATCGTCGCGCCGAGCGGCTTGCGCGGCGTGCATTCCTTGCCGAACGCCGGGCATTCGTGCGGCTTGATCGTTCCCTGAAGGACCTCGCCGGCGCGGCACAACGGCGATTCGACGGTCTTGATGCCGGTCACGTCGAAGCGGTGTTCGGCGTCGAATTCGCGGTATTTTTCCGAAAGGGACCAGCCGCTGTTCGGGATCACGCCGATCCCGCGCCAGGCGCGGTCGGATTCCTCGAACACATCGGCGAGCATCGCCTGCGCCGCCTTGTTGCCTTCAAACGTAACGATCCGCTCGTACGCGTTCTCGACCTCATGGCGGCCCGATTCGAGTTGCAGGACGACGCGGCGGATTCCTTCGAGGACATCGAGCGGTTCGAAACCGGTGACGACGATCGGGACCTTGTACTTCTCGCTGAGCGGCGGATATTGCGAATAGCCCATCACCGAGCAGACGTGGCCCGCGGCGAGGAATCCCTGAACGCGGTTCGTCGGCGATTCCATGATCGCCGCGATCGCCGGTGGCACGAGAACGTGCGAGACGAGCATCGAGAAGTTCTTGAGTCCCAGGCGTTTCGCCTGAAACACCGACATCGCGTTCGGCGGCGCGGTCGTTTCGAACCCGACACCGAAGAACACGACTTCCCTTTCCGGATTCTCCTGCGCGAGTTTCACCGCATCGAGCGGCGAATAGACGGTGCGAACGTCGCCGCCCTCGCTCTTGATCCGAAACAGATCCTTATCGCTCCCGGGCACGCGGAGCATGTCGCCGAACGAGCAGAAGATGACGTTCGGTTTGGCGGCGATCGCGAGCGCTTTGTCGATCAACTCCAGCGGCGTGACGCAGACCGGGCAGCCGGGACCGTGGATGAGTTCGATCTCTCTCGGCAGCAATTGATCGATGCCGTTGCGGATGATCGAATGCGTCTGCCCGCCGCAGACCTCCATTATCGCCCATGGTTTGGTCGTCACTGAGCGGATCTCGTCGAAGAGCTTTTTGGCGAGTTCGGGATCGCGGAATTCTTGCTGGTACTTCATGGCATTTGGGAATTGGGATTTGGGATTGCGGATTTTGGCCTCGCGGATACGCCCAATTTGGAGTTAGCGACACGATCCGAAATCCGCATTCCGACATCCGAAATCAGGTTTCAAATGAAAACTTTCCCGGCGCCGGTTCCTCCCCGAGTTCTTCCTCGAGAATTCCCATCTCGCGGAAGATCCGCAGGGTCTCGAGCGCCGATTGTTCGTCGAGCTTCTGGATCGCGAATCCGACATGGACGATCGCATAATCGCCGACCGCGATCTCGGGAAGATACTCGAGACAGATCTCTTTCGTGATCCCGTCAAAGTCGATCTTCCCCATCCGCGCCCCGTTGGCCTCGTAAACTTCCTTAACTTTTCCTGGTACGGCTAAACACATAAGTCATTTGCAATTTTCAATTTGCGATTTGCGAATCAAGGATTCCAAATTCCAGGATTCCAAGATTCCAGTTGATCGCTGAAACCCTCGCAATCCAAAGTCCAAAATCAAAAATCCAAAATCCGGACTCCTGCCAAAACTGCTTGTCCCAACGCGAGTCCGGCGTCGTTGGGCGGCACGATGCGGTGCGAAAGCACTTCAAATCCGGCGCGTTCGAGTTTCGGATGAACTCTTCGAAGCAGCGCCGCGTTCTGAAAACAACCGCCAGACAGCGCGACACGGTTGACACCCGATTCATGGCGGAAGCGGCACGCCGTCTCTACGATCAACTCGGCGACGGCGTTGTGGAACCGCGCCGAGATGCGATCTACGCTGACGCCGTTCCTCAGATCGGAAACGACATCGCGGACGAGCCCGCGCCAGTCGATCTCGTCCCCATCGATTTCAAACCCGTAGGAATCCGCTTCATTTTCATCCAAAACCGCCTCGAATTCAATCGCCGCCTGTGCCTCGTACGTCGCGTTCTGCCGCACTCCGGCGAGCGATGCGACGGCGTCGAAGACTCGACCGAAGCTGCTCGTTTCGACGGTATTGAGACTTCGCTCGAACTGTTTTTGAAGAATTCCGAGTTCGGTTTCCGAACACGCCGCGACGGGCCTCAGATCACCGGTCCAGTCGATGCCGGCTTCCCGCAACAGCCCGAGCGCGATCCGGTAGACGTTCTTGACCGAAGCATCTCCGCCGGCGAGCGGAAAGTTTCGAAGGTGCGCGGCGCGCTTGAGCCGCCGGTAACCGCCGAGAAAAACCTCGCCGCCCC
>JAKOSS010001006.1 GCA_029777145.1 Acidobacteriota bacterium
CGACAACGGGACCGTCGGGATGACCGGCGGGCCGGCGACGATACTTCCGGATTCAAAGATCGAAAGCGTCGTTCTCGGTTTGGGAGTCGATCCCGAGCATCTCCATGTCCTGAACGCGCACCCGAAACAGAACGAACGCAATGCCGAGATCATCCACCGGGAAATAAATCACACGGGATTGTCGGTGATCATCACCGTCCGGGAATGCCTCGAGACATTGCGCAGGAAGAAGCGCGACAAACAGGCTGAGGCTACAACTTCGGAACTCGTCTGCGCGTGATCGGGGAGAGAGTTTTATGAGATACGACATCATCATGGCGGGAGTCGGCGGACAAGGCGCGCTATCCGTTTCGAGCATCATCGCCTCGAGCGCGATGAGTGAGGGCTTGTTCGTGAAACAGTCAGAACTTCACGGCATGTCGCAGCGCGGCGGCGCGGTCGTCGCCCATCTTCGGATTTCGGACAAGCCGATCGCGAGCGACATGATCCCGGTCGGCGCGGCGTCGATGATCCTGAGCATGGAGCCGCTCGAGAGTCTTCGTTACCTGAATTATCTGTCGGCCGACGGAATGCTCGTCACCTCGACCGATCCGATGAAGAACATTTCGAACTATCCTGAGATGGAAGACGTCCTGCGGCAGATCGAAATGACGCCGCATCATGTCCTGCTGGACAGCGATCAGATCGCGAAACAGTCGGGATCGTCGCACTCGGGGAACATGGTAATGGTCGGCGCGGCGTCGCATTTCTTGCCGGTTCATCACGAGACGATCGAGAAATTCATCTCGCAGACGTTCGCCCGCAAGGGTGAAAAGGTGGTCGCCGCAAATCTCAAGGCCTATCAGGCGGGACGAGAGGCGGCGGAAGCGTCGGCGGATTCGACGTCAGTATGCATGGTTTGAAGGACCCTCACGAACTTCGCGGTCTTTGCGTTGGAAGCATCCGCTCTGTCGCAAATCTCGCGAGGTTCTTGGAGACATCTCGGCCAATGATCGACAAGCAAATCAAGGGAAAACTGTCTCCCGCGATCCGGCAAATCCTCAAGAACGCGCGGGATCGGGGCGAATCGGTCCTACTCGAAACCGAAGGCTTTGACATCTTGCGCGGCCTGGGATTCGAGGCGCCGGCGCAGGTTTTCGTCAGGGACTCCGCTGACGCTTTGGCTGCCGATCTTTCCGCGATCGCGGGCCAAAAGGCCGTCATCAAGGTTGTTTCGCCCGAGATCCTGCATAAGAGCGACGTCGGCGGCGTCGTAGTGATCGCGAACGATCGTCGCGTGATCTCAGATACGATCCGGCAAATGGAGAATCGGTTCACGGGCGCCGACATCGCCGGCTTCACCATCAACGAGTTCATCGACTACAGCCCGGCGCTCGGCAACGAGCTGCTGCTGGGATTACGCCGGACCGACGATTTCGGCCCCGTCGTCACCTTCGGGACGGGCGGGATCTACACCGATTTTTTGAGCGGTAACTTCAAGGCGGGAAAGGATATCGCCATTTTCTCAAGCGTCCTGTCGGATGCTGAAACGATCGAACGCGGGCTTCGCGGCACCGCCGTCGCAAACTTATTGACTGAGCCGCTTCGCGGACAGAAACCGCGACTGCAGTTGGCCGCATTGAGGGAAGCTGTCAGGAGACTTCTTTCGGCCGCCGACGAACTCTGTGCGGCCGGTGTGACCGATTTCGAGATCAACCCGCTCGTCGTCCGTGACGGAAGGCTGATCGCTCTCGACGTGCTCGCAAAGCTCGGCCGGCCGGCGAAAAGGGAAGAGAATCTCCGCCCCGTCGATAAGATCAAAAATCTTCTCGAACCGCGCTCGATCGCGGTCATCGGCGTTTCCGAAAAACTCAATCCGGGCCACATTATCGTCAACAATCTTCTCCGCGAGGGATTTGATCCGCAAAGCGTCTTCATCGTCAAACCGGAGACTGACTCGTTAGAAGGCTGCCGTTGTTTTCCCGACATCCGATCGCTGCCGGAAAGGGTCGATCTGTTCGTCATCAGCGTTGCGGCGGCGCAGGTCGCGGAAACGGTCGCGGAGATCACCGAACTCGAGAAGGCCGAGAGCATCATCGTCATTCCGGGCGGCTTGGAAGAGAAAAGCGGGAGCGCCGCGATCGTCGCGAAGATGCGGAAAGCGCTTCTCGATTCGCGCCTTTCGGCCTGGCGCGGACCGTTGATCAACGGCGGAAATTGTCTCGGTATCCGTTCGCTTCCCGGGCATTACGACACGATGTTCATTCCCGAACATAAGCTCGCGCTGCCGAAAGGGCGTGTCTCGCCGGTTTGCCTCATCTCGCAGAGCGGCGCGTTTGTGATCTCGAAAGGGAACAAGCTTGCTGGAGTCAACCCGAAATACAGCATCTCGCTCGGGAATCAGATGGACGTGACCGTCGGCGATTATCTTTCGTATTTGAAGGACGATCCGGAGATCGATCTGTTTGCGGTCTATGTTGAGGGATTCGCGCCGCTCGACGGCGTGAAGTTTCTTCAGGCCGCCAAGGAGATCGCCGAAAGCGGCCGGACGGTGGTGCTCTACCGAGCCGGGCGAACACCGGACGGCGCAAAGGCGACTTCCAGCCACACGGCGTCGATCGCGGGCGACTATGCAGTGACGCGGAGTTTGGCGATCGGAGCGGGCGTGATCGTCGCTGAAACGCTGAACGATTTCGAGGACCTGACGCGGCTATTCGCGTTCCTGCACGGACGGGAAGTCAGCGGCAAAAGGCTCGGAGCGGTCTCGAACGCGGGGTTCGAATGCGTCGCGTTTGCGGACAACGTCGGGAGTTTCGAACTGCCGGGCTTCGGCGATCGGACCGTCGCGCGCCTCGGCGAGATCCTGAAGAATGCACGGATCGACTCGATAGTCGACACCCATAATCCGCTCGATCTGACGCCGATGGCGAACGACGCGGCGTACGAAGACGTGATCGCAACGTTGTTCGGGGATGACAATCTCGACGTCTTCATCATCGGCTGCGTGCCGCTCACACCTGCTTTGAATACGCTGAGTGCGGGTCCGCACCACAACGAGGACTTTTCACGCGAAGCCTCGTTGGCGCGGCGGTTGATCAGGTTGAAGGAGACGACGCGAAAGGCGTTCGTGACGGTCGTCGATGCCGGAACGCAATATGATCCGCTGGCGCAACTGATTGAAGAAAACGGGATCCCGGTCTTCCGCACCGCCGACCGCGCAATGCGGCTGTTTGATCTATATTGCCGGGCGATCAGCGGCCGGCGGTAGATTTCGATTTTCGATTTGCGATTTGCGATTTTCGATTGAAAGTTCACAATCGATCTGTCCACTGTCCACTGTCCACTGTCCACTGTCCACTGTC
>JAKOSS010001007.1 GCA_029777145.1 Acidobacteriota bacterium
GCCGGCAACATGTCGCGCGCCAGCAAGGTCGAGACGACGAACAACATGCTGTTCTCGTATCCCGGCTATTCGGAGATAGTTACGGGACGGGCGCATGACGACGCCATTAGTAGCAACGACCGGATACAGAACAAATTCCCGTCGTTTCTGCAGTTTCTTCAGCGGAAGATGAAGCTCGACAAGAACGGCGTCGCCGTTTTCGGGTCGTGGAACGTCTTCAATGAGATCGTCACGACCGACCCGGAGGCGTTCGTCGTCAACGCCGGCTACGAAACTTATGATGCGAACGACTCGGAAACGAAGCTCTTCAACGTGCTTCAATCCGAGGCGCCGACGCCGTGGGATTCCGTCCGCCACGATTTTTACACTTTCAGTTTTGCGATGCAGCACCTCAAGTCTCATCATCCGCGCGTTCTGTACATCGCGCTTGGCGAAACAGACGACTGGGCGCACGACAAGAATTACGATCGCGTGATCGACGCGCTTCATCGCACGGATTCTTATCTCGAGCGCCTGTTCAGGTTCATCGATTCCGACCCGCAATACAAAGGCACGACCTCGGTGCTGATCACGACCGATCACGGTCGCGGATCGACCGAAAAGGACTGGGACTCGCACGGCAAGGACATCCCTGAGGCGCGAAACATCTGGATGGCGTTCGTTTCGCCCGATTGGAATCCGCGCGGTGAATGGTCGAAATCGACAATCTATCAAAATCAGGTGGCCGCGACTCTGACCAACGTTCTGGGTTACGATTATTCGGAGCAGGATAAAGAGGCAGGCAAGCGGATCGGCCGCCTTTACGAGTAACGATATGCCGATAAAACGACCTTTCAATTTCAAGAAGTGGATCGACGATAACCGCAGTTTGCTCAAGCCGCCGGTCGGAAACAAGCTCGTTTATGAAGACGCCGAGTTCATCGTGATGGTGGTCGGCGGTCCGAATTCGCGGAAAGATTATCACTGGGAAGAAGGCGAGGAGTTCTTTTACCAGATCGAGGGCGACATCACCGTCAAGGTGCAGGAAGACGGCAATGCGGTCGACGTCCCGATCCGCGAGGGCGAGATCTTTCTGCTTCCGCCGCGTGTGCCGCACAATCCGATCCGCGGCGCGAACACCGTCGGACTAGTGATCGAGCGCAAGCGAAAGGAAGGCGAACTCGACGGGCTTTTGTGGTTCTGCGAGAACTGCAACGAGAAACTCTTTGAGGAGTATTTTCAATTGACCGACATCGTAAACCAATTTCAGGGCGTGTTCAGGAAGTTCTACGGCAGCGAGGACCTTCGAACCTGCAAATCATGCGGCGTCGTGATGGAGCCGCCGACAGTCATAAGCTAACGCCAATTGGGAATTGGGATCTGGAATTTCGGATTTCGGGTCCCCAACGATATTTGAGCGAAATGCAATCCCAAGTCCCAAATCCGAAGTCCGAAATGCAGAAAATTGATATTCACACTCACATTCTGCCGCGCGAGATCCCTCCTTGGAAGGAGAAGTTCGGCTACGGCGGATTCATCACGCTAGAGCATCACAAACCGTGTTGCGCGCGGATGCTCAAGGACGACGGGCATTTCTTCCGCGAGATCGAGGACAATTGCTGGTCGCCCGAACGCCGCGTCGAAGAATGTGACGCGCAAAACGTCGATATCCAGGTGCTTTCGACCGTTCCGGTGATGTTCAATTATTGGGCGAAACCGGCGGACGCGCTCGACACTTCAAAATTTCTCAACGACGACGTTGCGGCAGCCGTGGCGCGTTTCCCGGAGCGATTCATCGGACTCGGCACGGTTCCGATGCAGGACACGACGCTCGCGATCGCGGAACTCGAACGCTGCAAAACGCTGGGTTTCCCCGGCGTCCAGATCGGCTCGAACGTCAATCAACTCAATCTCGGCGAGCCGCGGTTCTTCGAGTTCTTCAAGGCTTGCGAGGAACTTTCGATGGCGGTCTTTGTTCATCCGTGGGAAATGATGGGCGAGCCCGAGATGAAAAAATACTGGCTGCCGTGGCTCGTCGGAATGCCGGCCGAGACCTCGCGCGCGATCTGCTCGCTGATATTTTCGGGCGTCTTGGAGAAATGTCCCGAAATGCGGATCTGCTTCGCGCACGGCGGCGGATCGTTCCCGTCGACCGTCGGCCGGGTCGCGCACGGCTTCGAAGTCCGCCCCGATCTTTGCGCGATCGACAATCCGGTGAATCCGCGCGAATACGTTCGAAAGATCTACTACGATTCGCTCGTCCATGATGAATCGATGCTGCGCTTTCTGATCGAACTGGCCGGAGCGGATCGCATCGCGCTCGGAAC
>JAKOSS010001008.1 GCA_029777145.1 Acidobacteriota bacterium
CTCTCCGTCGAAGACTCCGAGCGACGACTTCGGCGCGAGCCCGTTGAACTCGTCCGGCTGCGCGACCTTAACGATCTCAAGAGTCTCGCGAACCAATTCGCTGACGGTCCGCTCGGCAAAATCAGTCGTGAACGTGAGCGCCGTCGCGCCGTTCTTGAAAACGCGAAGCCCAAGCCCCTTGCTTGTCGATTTTTGAAGCTTTTCGATGGCGCCAAGGCGAACGGTCGCCTGGAACCCTTCCGAGGTTCCGACATAAACGTCGCACGCGTCGGCACCGCACTTTGTGAGCTCCGCGACGAGCTCCGCCGCAAGATTTCGATAATCGGTCATGATGATTTCAAGATTTCAGGATTCCAAAATTCCAGGATTCAAGAGAATAAAAGGTTGAAGATTCAAAATTCAAGTAATTCGTCGGATAAAGCGGATCTTGGGCTTGTACCCGGTTTTTGCTCCTGACCGGGATCTTGGAATCTTGGAATTTTTGGAATCTTGGAATCCTGGAATTCACCTGACCTTCGTTCCCCCGACCGTGATCTCCGAGACCTTGACGGTCGGTGTTCCCATGCCGACCGGCACCATCTGGCCGTTCTTCCCGCAGGTCCAGCCGCCGTCGGTAAACTTGAGGTCGTTGCCGACCATCGTCAGCTTTGTCATTACGTCCGGCCCGTTGCCAACTAGCGTCGCGCCCTTGATCGGCGTGGTTATCCTGCCGTCCTCGATGAGATATGCCTCGGAACAACTGAAGGTAAAATCTCCTTTTGTGATATCGACGTTTCCGCCGGTGAAGCTTTTGGCGAAGATCCCCTTCTTGACGGAACGCATGATCTCTTCGGCGGAGTACTCGCCGTTGCGAAGATACGTGTTCGTCATCCGCGGCATCGGCGGGTGATTGTAAGCTTGGCGGCGGCCGTTGCCCGACGCCGCAACGCCGAGTTGTTTGGCCGAGATCCGATCGTTCATGTAGCCGCGCAGAATGCCGTTCTCAATTAGAACCGTGCTCTGCGGAGAGTTTCCCTCATCGTCGATATTGATCGTGCCGCGCATGTTGTCGAAAAGACCTTCGTCGACGATCGTGCACTGCTCGGAGGCGACCTTTTCGCCGACACGCCCCGAGTAATTCGACAGATTCTTGTAGTTGAAATCGGCCTCGAGTCCGTGCCCGACGGCTTCATGCAAAAGGACCGCGCTGTCGGAATTCCCGAGGACGACCGTTTGCATTCCGGCTTCGATCTCGACCGCCGATAGATTCAGCACCGCCAGACGCGCCGCGTCGTTCGCAATGTCGGCCGCCTGCCGTCTCCGATCAAAATATTCGAGCCCGATACGACCGCCGCCCGAAGCAAAGCCGTTCTCGCGACGACCGTTCTGTTCGGCGATGCAAACTGTCGAAAAGACGAACATCGGCTGCGAATCTTCCCAAAAACGGCCGTCACTGTCGGCATATACGAGATGACGGACTTCGTCGTTGAAACCGATGTTCACACGAACGATCCGCGGATCATGCGCCTTTGCCGCCGAGTTCGCATCCTTGATAAACGTCAGTTTTTTTGAAAGCTCGGCCGAGGTCGCGGGTTCATCGATCGGATAGAGGTTCGCCGGACTGATCGCGCCGATCGGTTCGATCCGCGTCCGCGCCGTGTTGTCAGCCGCGATCGCCGCCGCCGCGCGGGCGGCCTCAACCATCTTCTCCGTCGAAAGTTCTTCAGAAAACGCGAATCCGATCTGATCGCCTTTGACGGCCCTGATCCCGACGCCGCGAATGATCCCGCGCCGGGCTGCTTTGACCATGTCCTCCTCGAACGAGAGGTTTGACGTGATCCGGTATTCGAAGAAGACATCGGCAAACTCCGCGCCCTTCGACAATGCTGCGTTTAGTACCTGTCCGATCTGCTCGTGGGTGACCTGAAAGTAGGCGTCCAGCAATTCGTTTTTCAACATGGTGAGTTCTCCGGCGAATATATTAGCAAGGGGACGGGCAATTTTCGCAACCGCCCCGCAATTGATAGCAGAAAACGACAAGAAATAACTGAAATGGCTAAGCCCGGACGTGAGTTGACGGCTGAGAAATTGCAGAAGGAAACGGGGTCGTGAACACCGTTACTGCTGGCGATCCTCGACCCCGTTTCCCGCTTTGCACGCTTTGCAACAGGATTACACCGCCACGGCGGAATTTGTGACAAGAAAAATCAGTGGACAGATCAATTGTGATTTGTTGGCATCACGACATCAAGCACGTCCTTGCGTTTTTCTGGCCACCGACCACTGTCCACTGACTACTCACTAAAACCACTTCACCGTCAGTTCGACGAGTTTGCGCTTGAGATCGGTGTACGGCGGCATCATCAGCTGCAGCGCGCTCGGGAGAACCTGTCGGAGAACGCCGCGGGCATTCGAGAATTCCTTGAATCCGAATTGTCCGTGACCCTTTCCGATACCGCTGTTGTTGACTCCGCCGAACGGCAGATAGCTGTTGAAAAAATGGACGTCGTTGTTGTTGATGCAGGTACCGCCGGCCCGCGTATTGTCGATGATGCGATCGATGTTCCGCCCGTTGCTGCTGTAGATGTACAGCGCCAGCGGCTTTTCGCGCGATTCGATGAACCCGATCGGCTCATTCAAGTCACGGTACGGGAACAGCGGCAGGACCGGACCGAAGATCTCGTTCGTCATCAGCTCGGAATCGACCGGAACGTCCTCGATCAGCGTCGGCTCGATGAAGTGGTTCTCACGATCGCCTTTTCCGCCGGCGATCAGCTTGGCGCCTTTGGTCACGGCGTCCTCGATATAGCCGATGATCCGGTCAAAATGCCGCTGATTGACGATCCTCGCATAGCTTTCGGACGTCGCCGGCTCCGCTCCGTAGAACTCGACGAGCTGCCGGCTCAGCGCGTCGGCGAGTTCGTCGTGCTTCGATTCGTGCACGAACACGTAGTCCGGCGCGATACAGATCTGTCCGTTGTTGCCGAACTTGCCCCATGCGATCATCCGCGCCGCGAGCTTGATATTTGCCGTTTCGTCGACGATCGTCGGCGATTTGCCGCCGAGTTCGAGCGTCACCGACGCGAGGTTCTTCGCCGCCGCCGCCATGACGATCTTTCCGACCGACGGCGCGCCGGTGAAAAAGATATGGTTGAACGGCAGTTCAAGTAGCGCGGTCGAAACCTCGACGCCGCCTTCGAAGATCGCGACTTCGTTCTCGTCGAACAGTTTTTCGATGATCTCACGCATTACCGCCGCGCAGTTCGGGGTCATTTCTGACGGCTTGAGGATCACGCAGTTGCCTGCCGCGATCGCCGAGATCAGCGGTCCGAACGTCAGGTTGAACGGAAAATTCCACGGCGAAATGATGAGACACACGCCTTTTGGTTCGTATTTGATCCGCGACGTCGATCCGAACAGCGACAGCGGCGTCGCCACACGCTCGGGTTTGAGCCATTTGCGGAGGTGCCGCGCGGCGTGCTTCGCTTCAGACGTCACCGGAAAA
>JAKOSS010001009.1 GCA_029777145.1 Acidobacteriota bacterium
ACCTTTCCTTTGAGGTTGTTGTCCGCGGCATCGGTCGTGCGTTTCCAGAGCATCGGATCCTGGGGAAGTTCGTCGGGCGTCGCTTCTTCGATCTTGGCATCGTTGAGTTCGATCGGTGCGATCTTGCGAAAGGAATTTAGAATCTCAACCACTTCGGCCAAGTCCCGGCTTCCGGGGGCGTAGGCGCCGATCACCAGGAACGCGCGGTCACCGAACATGAAACTTCGGACGATCACTTCGCGATCCGCGAACGACAGTCGCATCTCACCGCCGCTGATCCCATTGCTCTCGAACGGAATCTGGTCTACCTCGTAGTTCTTATCGGTTTGTTCGATCCCCTTAATGAACTCCGAAACCGAGTTAGCAAGAAATCGTGATTTTGCACCGGGACTCAGCGGTTTTCCGTAGCTCGTGACGTACAGACATAGAACCCGGAACATTCGACCGTCATCCAGCTTCCACGTGTACATTCCGCCGTCGGTCGTTACGCCGCCGACGGTCTCGTTGAAAGTTTCGACGCTTGTGAAGCGGGGAAGATTGATCCCGAAACCGCATCCCGAACGGAAGCGATTCAGCTTCGCGGTCTGAGCGCTGGCGAGGCAGGCAAAACCAACAATCGTGATGAAAAGAAGAAGAATTCTGAAGCGCACCGACACCGGAGACCTCCTGAATCATCCGCGGCGACAGCGGCGGAGAAAGGTTAGATTTGCGAGGCGGGGCGGCCGTCCCGCAGCGAGAATTGAAATGGTGCTCGGGGCGGGAATCGAACCCGCACGACCCTAAGGTCGCAGGATTTTAAGTCCTGTGCGTCTACCAGTTCCGCCACCCGAGCAACGTGCCTTGAGATTAGCACGATTGGCCCGGCACAGCCAACGATTTGAAACCGAGTTGTGGTATTCTGAGGGCGGAAACGCGGACCATGGAACAGTACGTCTGGATATTTTGGGTAGTGCTCGGACTCGGATTGATCGTCGCCGAGATCTTTACTCTCGGCTTCGTCCTGTTCTGGTTCGGGATCGGCGCGATGGCGGCCGCTTTGGTCAGTTTCCTCGGCTTTGGCTACGGAACTCAATTCCTTGTATTTGCGGGCGTATCGATGGCTCTGACGGTGATGTCGCGGACGATCTTCGTCAAGTATCTGGAGCATGGAGACGGCGACGGCATGAAGACCGGGATCGACTCGCTTCCGGGACAGATCGGAACCGTGACCTCGGCGAGCAAGGGCGCGCTCAACGAAGGCGCGGTGAAGGTTTTCGGATCGACCTGGACGGCGTTTCCCATCGACGACAAGCATCAATTGGTTGACGGCGAAAAGGTCGAGGTCGTCCGCGTTCAGGGAAACTCGATCTATGTCCGACCGGTGAACGCCGAAAGGGAACTGCCCGAATGGCGGGAAGAAGGTCAGAACCGGGAGCGGTAGCGACCGGCAAATCCAGAGTGGGCGAACGGGAGAGCGGGTGAGCCGGAGAACGTATCCCGCGCCAGACCCAATCGCAAATCGCAAATCTAAAATCGCAAATTGAACAGACGTGGCTTCAAATCTCGAAACAGTCCAACAGATCGTCGACCGGTTCGCACCCGATTGCGGAGTCACATACCGACCGATGTTCGGCGAGTACACGCTTTACTCGAACGGCAAGGTCGTCGGGTTGATTGCCGACAATAGGCTTTTCATCAAGCCGACCGAGGACGGCAAGCGGTTCATCGGCGATTATGTTGAGGCGCCCGCTTACGAGGGTGCGAAACCGTCACTATTGATCACCGACCGGATCGACGACTCCGAATGGCTCAGCGAGCTTATCCGGATCACCGAGAAGGCGCTTCCGGCGCCGAAACCGAAAAGAAAGAAATGATCCGCGCCCCGGGATCTGAATATCGAAACGATGAAACTGAGATCAGCGAATCCGAACGATCTCGAGCGACTCGCCGACATTTGGCATCAAGGCTGGCAGGCTGTTCATGCTCCGCTTCTGCCTGAAGAAATCGCCCGATTCCGCACTCGTGAAAACCTGAAAGAACTCCTCACCGTGACGTTCCCCGCCGTGACGATCGCCGACCGCGATTCCGCGATTGCCGGATTTGTCATCACCAAGACCGACGAACTCTATCAGCTTTACGTCACCGACGAGGCCCGCGGGACCGGTGTCGCCGCCGAACTTCTGCAAGACGCCGAATCGCGGATCGCGGCCGACGGCCATGACGTCGCCTGGCTCGTATGCGCGATCGGCAACGACCGCGCGGCGCGATTTTACGAGAAGAATGGTTGGTATTTGGCGAAGACTTACGTCGCCGAGGTTCCGACCGCTGAGGGCACGTTCCCGCTCGAAGTCTGGCGATTTGAGAAACAACTGCTGAAGGCAAAAGTGAAAGAATGAGCGTGCGGAGCACGCGATTTACGCTAGCACCATAAATGGAGCGTCGCGGAATATGGTGTCCTCCGAAAGCAAAAAAGCAGAAAGGCAAAAGTAAAAAAAAGAGGAAACGGCGATGAAGCGACCGGCTACGAACGAAATGAAATCCGTGAATCTGCGATTGCTCGTTGTACTTATGATCGCGCTCGCGATCACGGGTGCGACAGCCCAGAATCGCAGGGTCAATAACAAGTCCGCGGGCAAGATCGCGCATTCGCTGACCGTCGGCGAGGGATTCGTCGATCCGCTCGGCTTTTATGACGCAACGCCGGTCTTCTCGTGGAAACTGCCGGCGGGTGTGAAGAAGCAAACTGCCTACCGGATCGAGGTTACGTTAGCGACCGGCGAAACGCGTTGGGACAGCGGCTGGGTCGACTCCGATGACACGACCTTAGTTCCGTTCGGCGGCAAGCCGTTCGCGTCGCGCGATCGCGCTATTTGGCGGGTCCGATTCCGGAATGACAAGGGAACAGATTCCGGCTGGAGCGCGCCGGCGCATTTCGAGATGGGATTGCTTTCCGCCAACGATTGGACGGCGAAATGGATCAGGCCGTCGCAGGAAAGGCCGTCCGGCGACGAACCGGTTTCGTGGTTGCGTCGCGGTTTTCAGGTCGACAAGAAGATTGTGCGGGCCCGAGTTTACGTCACCGCCCGAGGGCTCTTCGAACTCGACCTCAACGGCGTCCGCGTCGGGAACGATCACTTCGCCAACGGTCTGACGTCGTACACGAAGCGCCTCGATACGCTGACATACGACATCACCGGACTGCTCCGCCCGGGCGAAAACAAGGTCGAAGCGATGCTCGGGATGGGTTGGTACGCGGGACGTTTTCCGTTCGCGAGGCGCAAGGGATATTACGGCGAGAATTCGGAATTTCTTCTGCAGCTTGAGATCACGAACGCCGACGGCACGCGCGATACGTTCGTTTCCGACGAGCAATGGGAAGCGACATTCGACGGACCGGTATTTTCGTCGAGCATCTACGACGGAGAATCGTTCGATGCCCGAAAAGAAATAACGGGCTGGAAACCGGTGCTCGCGAACGCGGATCTCGGCGCGGCCGAATTGACGCCGAAACCGTTTGCGCCGGTGCGCGAGAGCGATCGGCTCACGGTCAAAACGATCACCGAGCCGGAAAAGGGAAGGTTCGTTTTCGACCTCGGCCAGAATATGGTCGGCTGGACGCGGATCAGGATCCCGACGGAGAAGGACAAGACGGTCACGCTGCGTTTTGCCGAGATGCTCAACGCCGACGGCACGCTCTACACCGAAAATTACAGGTCCGCAAAATCGACCGACACGTACACATCTGGAAAGACCGGCGTCGTCGAATGGGAACCGCATTTTACGTTTCACGGATTTCGATACGTCGAACTCTCGGGTTTGCCGGCGGGAGCGAAACCGCAGAAAGACTGGGTGACGGGCGTTGTCCTGCACTCGGATCTGCGCGCGATCGGCGAATTCAAGTCTTCGCACGAGAAACTCAATCGGCTTCAAAGCAATATCGTTTGGGGCCAGCGCGGCAACTTCGTCGACATTCCGACGGATTGTCCACAGCGCGACGAACGTCTCGGCTGGACCGGCGACGCGCAGGTGTTCGGCCCGACGGCGATGTTCAACTACGATACGCACGCGTTCTGGAAAAGCTGGCTGGCGTCGATGCGCGTCGATCAATTGCCCGACGGCCAGATCCCGAGCGTCATTCCCGAGTCGATGCGGAACGCAGGAAGTCCCGGCTGGATGGACGCGGCGACCATCATTCCGTGGGAGCTTTACGTTCGGACCGGCGATGAGCGCGTTTTGGCGGACAATTTCGCGATGATGGAAAAGCTCGTCGGTTGGTACCGCTCGCAGTCGGTCGAAGGCCTGACGCCGAACGTCAAAGGCTATGGCGATTGGCTCCAGCCTTATCCGAAGGCGATCAAAACCGCCGAAGACAACAACGCCGACCGTCGCGGCGATACTCCGCGTTCGCTGCTCGGAACCGCTTTCTACGCCCACAGCGCGCAAATCTTGGCCGATTCCGCGCGGGTCCTGAAACGTGAAACGGACGCAAAACGCTATGCCGAAGAGGCCGCGTTCGTGAAAAAAGCCTACTATAAGAACTATTTCGACGCGTCGGGAAAACTCCAAAACGCGCCGGAGACGCAAACGGCGTACGTGCTCGCGATCGCCTTCGACCTGATTCCGGTCGAAGCAAAAAAGGGCGCGATGGCGAACCTCGTGCGGCTGATCGGCGAGGCCGACGGCCATTTGCGGACCGGTTTTCTCGGTACGCCGTACATCGTGAAAGTGCTCGACGAAATGGGTCGCCCGGACCTCGCGTATGATCTCCTGTTCAAGGAAACCTACCCGTCGTGGTTTTACTCGATCAATCAGGGCGCGACGACGATGTGGGAGCGCTGGAACAGTTACAGCCGCGACAAGGGATTCGGCGAGGCGTCGATGAATTCGTTCAATCACTACGCTTACGGCGCGATCGGCCAATGGATGTACGAACGCGTCGCCGGTCTCGCGCCCGACCCGGCGGTTCCGGGTTACAAGCATTTCTTCGTCCGCCCGCTGATCGGGAAGCAGCTCACTTCGGCGCGCGCCGAACTCGACACTCTTTACGGCAAGGCGATTAGTTCCTGGACGATCAAGAACGGAATCGTCACCATGAACGTCGTCGTGCCGCCGAACACGACCGCGACGATCGAATTTCCCGACAAACGCTCGCCGCAAGAGGTCGGCGCCGGAACGTGGCGGTGGTCAGTGAGTCGTAAGCAGTAAGCCGTGAGCGGTGAGCAGTGGTCGGTTGGGTCGTCGAGAGTGGGCAAACGGGCGAGTGGGAGAGTGGGGGAGCGGGCCGTTGTTATGTCGGAACCGAGCCCGAAATCGCAAATCGCAAATCGAAAATCGCAAATTGAAAGCGAGTGGGGGAGCGGGCGAGTCAGAATCGGGAGCGGTAGCGACCGGGTCGTCGCGAGTGGGCGAACGGGCGAGTGGGAGAGTGGGGGAGCGGGCCGTTGTTATGTCGGGCCCGAGCCCGAAATCGCAAATCGCAAATCGAAAATCGCAAATTGAAAGCGAGCGGGCGATCGGCCAAGATCGGTGAGCGGTGAGTAATCGGCGTAAATTCGACATGCAAATCTCAAATCTTAAATCCAAGATCGCAAATGGAGCACCGCGCGTGCCAATATTTCTCATTCTGCTCCTGCTTTCGTGCGTCGGCGCGACGGCTCAAAGAAGCTTCGACGGGATCGCAAATGATTACGGACAGGTTGGGATCGTGGCTCATGTGAAGATCACGGACGTTCGATTGTCCGCTCCCGACGTCCATCCTCTCTTTGAGGTCAAATGCGTGATCATTGAACGGTTCAAGGGGCAGGTAAGAATTGGTCGTTCGTTCAAGTACTATTTTCACGCGGAGAAGGGGCGCGGCGTGACGGAGTTGATCGGACAAGAGCGGATTGTGTTCCTCGAAGGGAAGCTTCCGATCCCGTCCGGCGGCGAGGGTTGGTATGAGCTTGAGAATTCGTGGATCCGCCCAACCAAGGCGCTGAGCCGAAAATTGAGGCGACTTCGAGGGAAATAGGGTGATCGCCGACTGGCCCTGCATTGTCATCAATCACACGGAGTCCGCGGAGTTCGCAAAGTTGCATAGATAAAAGCTATGACACTCGAAGAACGAATAACCATCAACGGATCAAAAGAGGCCGTTTGGACCGTGATCACCGACATAGGGAACGCGGCGGAGATCATCAGCGGGATCGAGAGAATTGAGATCGACGAACCGCCGACCGAAGGACTCGTCGGGTTAAAGTGGCGGGAAACGCGGATGCTTTTCGGCAAATCGGCGACTGCGGAAAAGTGGATCACCGAAGCAGTCGAGAACGAATTCTACAAGACGCGCGCGGAAGACGGCGGATTTGTGTTCTTAACGACAAAGCGTATTGCAGATGGCGATGGTGGGGTTATTTTGTCTGAGTATCACGAGTCGAACCCGCAAGGATTCGCGGCGAAACTGATGTCGATCCCGATGGCGCTTTTCTTCAAGGGAACAATTCGAAAGGCGCTCCTGCAGGATTTGCAGGACATCAAGTCCAGGGTCGAAAAGGGAGCATCGAACGAATAATCTGAGCCGAGGCAACTATGTCGAAAATGCCCGTTGTGACACAAGTTTCGATCATTGGCTCAGTACCACAATTAACCGTTCTTTTCCTCCTGATCGGAGGCGGGTTTTTGTGGGCCGGGACGTTTGGGGCGTGGTCGGGCGGAGTCCTTTATTTTGTACTCCGCTTTTCTTTGCGTGAATTGCCGCACGCGCATCGAAAGGGAATTCGTTTTGTGAATCGTGAACAGTTCAAAGAGGCTGCTCAATGTTTTCTCGATAGTTACGAGTTTTTTGAAAAGCGGCGCTGGCTGGATCGATATAGATCGATCCTGATGCTTTGCCCTTCGCGGATCAGCTATCGTGAAATGGCGCTCGCGAATTCCGCGTTCTGCTACGCCCAAACCGGCGACGGCGAGAACGCCCGCCTTTACTATGAGAAGTGCCTTGAACATTTCCCGGACAGCCGTCTTGCTTCAGTCGCCTTAAGGCTAATGGACGCAGCGGGAGGGTCTCGGTCGAAATAGGACTTGCAAGCACGGACTTCAGCCGGAAATCTCGGGCTGAAGCCCGGGCCTGGCGCGCATTCGCTCCAATAGCTGAAGCTAGTGGCAACATGAGATCAGAAAGCCGCAAAACCAAGAAAGTAAGCGTAACGCGAGAAGCACGACGATAAACTGCCTTTGGCTCTCAATCGCCCACACAACGAAATTCCTGATGGCAAGAAAGAGCAAAAGAAGAATTAAGAAGATACTCAGAAAGCAAGAGAAACGCTTGAACAGTGCGTTGAAGGCATTTGTTGAGGGATATGATTTCAGTTTTCCTACGGATGGCGTTTTTGCCAAAACGCCCGAGGAAGAACGTCAGTTTCGGCTCCTGTTGCGCCTCCGCGGACTGGCTGGTGATTTTCTCTGGCTGCGTTTGAAGACGGACGTTCGCTGGCGCGGCAAGGCCTGGTATTTGGATTTCCTTTCCGTTGATGACGTGCGCGTCACAGATGATCGCGTTCAATTGAGCGGAGACATTGTCTGGTGGGCGGAAGGCGCGTTTGCCCGCGAGGAATGGTGGCCAAAGGACCACGAAGTTCATCCGACCGGGTTTTACCGGCGAGTGTTAAGAGGCGACACGGGAAGCCTACAGTACGTCATTGAACCGGTAAAAGGCTGGTTCGGACTCGCCAGGAACGATCGACGCGACGCAACCTACGAGATCAAATTCGGGTTCGGAAGCACGTATCTGAAAGTGTCGAACCTGAGGTAAATGCGGTTGTCGCGATCGGGCAAGGGCTCCAGTTGAGTTGAATGTGATCTCTCTCGTCATGAATCACGGTGTCGCGGTGTTTTCAGATTAACGAGCGGAATTCCGGAGGTTTCATGCGCGCCAAGGCGACCGTATTCTTCTGCCTATTAATCATCTTCATCTCAATCGACGTGTCGGCGCAGGACAGGGTGCCGCGGTTCGAGGACGACAAGTGCCCGGTTGCGCTTCCCGCCGGCGAAAACGCCCGTTGCGGTTATCTCGTCGTCCCCGAGATCAGAAAGATCAAAAACGGCAAGACGATCAGGCTGCCGATAATCATTCTCAAGAGTAAAGATCCGAACCCG
>JAKOSS010000118.1 GCA_029777145.1 Acidobacteriota bacterium
CACCTTCAGGACGCTGAAGATCCCAAAACCAACCATGCGGCCCGGAACCCGAGGTTGGCGCGATCCGCGTCCGGGCTGGCTTCGCTGGCTGCCGGATCTCTGGACGCCCGGGGACGTTCGTGAGTATTACAAACTCGACGACATCCGCTACATGGAGAAGATCCTCGGGCGACCGATCCCGCTCGATCAGACACGCCGGACGATCAGGGCCGACGCCGACATCGAACGTGCCGTCAAACGAGAAGCTGTTGACGGCGAAGCAAATTGGCAACGATGGCTGGCCGGTCATCCGGACGCGTCCGCGGAAGATCGTCGGGCCGCTGAGATCAGGCTCAGAATCATTGGAACGACGGCGATCCGGGCCGATCGCTTCGATTGGCGTGAGCACGGACTCGATCTCGGCAGTGTGGGAGATCAGGATTTCAGCTGCGACACCTGCTGGGCGTTCGCGAGCATGGATGCGGTGCAGATCGCTCGACGTCTCGCGGTCAAACGCGGCCTGATGAAACCGTTCGACGTGAGCCTTCGTCCGAGCGCTCAACAGTTGATCAGCTGCATGCTCCCGAAAGAAAAGCACTGCGGCCGAAACTGGCACGGCGCAGCGTTCGATTTCATGATGGAGAACGGGTTGCCGCTGGGCGGAAACGAGGCTTACAGCACGGACGAAAGCAGTCATGTCTGCGATGCGACAAAATCCGTCCGCTTATTGACGTGGGGTTATCTAAGCTACGCCCCGCAGAAAATTTCGCCGCCTGACGAGATAAAGATCGGCGTGGTCAACTACGGTTCGGTCGTTACGATGCTGCGCTTCGACCGCTGCCTCTGGCTCTACGGCGACGGCGTGTTCAACGAAGAGCATTACGGCGACGGAAGCCATATCGTTCTGATCGTCGGCTGGGATGACGCGAAAGGCAAGAACGGCTCCTGGCTCGTCAAGAACTCGTATGGTACCGAATGGGGAAACTACGGCTACGCGTGGATCGAACGCGGCGCGAACAGCATCGGTCAGTTCAGCGCGGTAGTAATGGCTGATCCGAACGAGAAGATCGTCGATCGACAATCGAAATAACCGCAAAAATGCATTTTGGATCTTACAGACCAATCGCAGTTGTCCTGCTGATCGCCGTTTTGTCAGGAAGTCCGATCGCTCAGACAGATACCGGAGACCTGAATACATTTCAGCGGGATCAGGAGTCGCTCTGCACCGCGCAGGGGATCTCCGGCGAGCGCTCGTACACGTTCAGACCGTTGCCGCGGGCGCCGCAGGTCGCCGGCTGGTTCGTCCGCAAGCCGTGGTGGCAGCGCTGGTTCCCTTTCCTCGGTCAGAAACAAGAGGAGCGGTTTCAGCTCGACGACATCCGTTTCATGGAAACGAAGATCGGCCGCCCGATCCCGGTCGATCAATCCAGCCAGACAAAGAAGATAACGTCCGATCTGGAACGTTTCCTCGACGGCGAACGCGATCGCGCCGAGACGGCCTGGAACGAGTGGCTCGCCGCGAACCCGGTTGCATCAGCTGACGAAAAAGCTAACGCCGAACGATTGATCCGCTTCAAGGGATCTGCAGCCGTGAAACTTCCCGCGTTCGACTGGCGCGAGCACGGCCTTGAATTGGGAGACGTCGGATTTCAGGGCTTCGACTGCAACACCTGCTGGGC
>JAKOSS010000119.1 GCA_029777145.1 Acidobacteriota bacterium
ATAGAGCATTCCGCCGAGGCTCTCGTTCTCGCCCGGATCGTGGGTTTCGAGAAGCGGAACGTAGGCCGCATCCCACGAAGTGAGCGTGTACAGATCGCGTTCCTGAACCCAGTTCGCGAAATCGGCATCGCTGATCTTGTTCGGGAAACTCATCACCGGATTGTTCGGCTGAAGGATCTTCACCGGCGCGGTCTCGTCGACGGTCCTGATGTTGCCTTCCATCTTGGCAGGAAGCGGCGTCAGGTTCATCCGCGCGAACTCCTGCTGCTGGTACTGCACGATCATCGTTCCGCCGTTCTTCACAAAATCAATCAGACGTCCGTTGTTCGCGACGTAATCGGGCCGGACCTGTGAAGCGCGGATCCCGATGACGATCGTATCGAACTGCGAGAGATCGCCGGTCGTCAGATAGCTGGCGTCAAGCATCTTGACCGGGATCCCGAGCCGTTCGATCGCCTGCGGGACCTTGTCGCCGCTGCCCATGACATACCCGACGCGGACCGGCTCGACCTTCAGATCGAGCACGTTCACCTTCGTTGCCGCCCGAGCATAAAGCCGGTGCGTTTGAATGTGCGGATAGGCGATCGTCTGCATTTCCTGGTTGAACATCGTTCCGCCGACCGACGCCTGACCGTAGATCTCGAACGCTTCCGGCGACGTCTTCGGCGGGATCTCGACGTCGAACGTGATCGCCGTCTTCTCGCCCTGCGATTTCAGTTCGAATCCCGGAGCGCTGGCCGTGTATTTCACTTCTTTCGATGAGTTGGAATTGAGCGAAACGGTTCCTTTCACAGCGTTCGGCGAATTGTTCGTGACGCTCATGACGATCCGTTTCTTCTGCGCATTCGCGCTCATCGGAACGATCATGATCTTCTGGTCAAGACTGACCGTAACCGCGGGAACGACGGCAATGTCACGACGGATCTCACCGCGGATGTCGTCCGCATAGCGGTATTGCACCGGACGGTTGATCGTGATCTCCTGACCGCCGATCGACATTGTCACCTCGGCCGTCAGAAGCGGCGCCTGAAACGGTTCGTTCCACGCCGCCATGTCGGATTCGGGCCAGTTGAACGTGTAATTCTTGTTGCGCGGACTCTCGAGCCAATACGGTTCCGTCGGCATCGAATTGGGCGCAGAATTCACCGTGAAGTTCGATGAGAAGGAAGCCGATTCGCGTCGCGGACGGAAGTTGCTGTCCTGCGAAACCGGCTCGGGCGACGCTTCGGCCGTCCAACCCTTCGGTGCCGTGATCTTGACGTTCTTGACGGCGATCGCCGAATTTTCGGGGGCAAACACCTTGACGCCGACATTCGCCGAATCACCGGGCACGATTGTTTCGGTCGAACTCAATGCGTCAACGACGACTCCGGCCGCCATCTGAAGTGCCGCGGCAAACTCATTTTCCTTCTGCCTCAGCAGGAACTTCGAGTCGGGATTACGCGTCGAACGCTCGGCGTCGACAGCCTGTGCGTAGCCTTTTGCAAGGATCGGAATCAGTTTCTCCGGCGCGTAAATTTCATAACTCTTGAGCGCGAGTTGCGCCGTTTCCTGAAGCGCGTCGAGCTTCGGATAAAACGGATCGTAAGTGTCGCCCGTGATCGACGGGATACCGCGGATCGAAGTATCGAGTCCGTCGAACATGTCGGTCTCGCTGTCCACTTTCTTGCCGAGAGTCTCGACAAGCCGCATTCCGGAGGTGAATTTCCCGCGAAGCTCGAGCCCGCCCATTTCCTGCGATTTGTGCTGGCTCCGTCCTTCCATCGCGATCTCAAAGTAAGACCGTCCGATCAGCGAATCGTAGGTTCCGGTATTCACGGTCAGTGTCGGCTGATTCGACGGGTTGTTGACGAACGACTGCGAAACGTAAAACTTCTTCACCTGCCACGTCGAAAGTCCCTGCCGGAGATGTTCGGGGAACATTTTCGGATCCGCCGCCGCCTTGACCGCGAGCGGGGTCAGGTAGCCGGCGAGCTGGTGCTGTCCGTGACCGTCGGCCGGAGTTCCCGAGAAACGCGAAACAACGACCACCGGACGGAACTTTCGGATCGCCCGGACCATGTCGCCGAGCGTCTGTTCTTCGCCCCAAATGCTCGCCGCTTCTTCACGCTTCTTCGAAAAACCGTAATCCATGGTCCGCGTAAAGAGTTGCTCTCCGCCGTCGAGCCGGCGTGCCTGAAGCAATTCCTCGGTGCGGATCACGCCGAGCGGCTCAAAAAGTTCTTCGCCGATGACGTTCTGTCCGCCGTCGCCGCGATTGAGAGCCAAGTAAACGGTGCGCGCCTGATCATGGCGCGCGGAGTATGCCAGCAGCCCGGAGTCCTCGTCGTCGGGATGCGCGCCGGTGTGCATCAGACTGGCAGTCGTTTGCAGCCGCTTGAGCATCTGTCCGAGCCTGGCTGACCCGTTGTCGTAGATCGCACGGACCTGCGCCGGTGCCGGCGACGGAAGAAGCAAAAATGAATTGATGAACGATAAAAGAACGAACGTGCTAAGCAGTGATTTCTTCATTGTCTTTTTTCGGAAAAGCGTAACTGATGATCATGCCCGCGGCTACTGTCACGACGCAGCCGATGACGTTGTACCAGAGAAACGCGATCTTGAAATATGGTTTGGCAGCGACCAGTGACTGCAGCCCCAACCCGTCGGCGATCATGCCGAAGTTATGAATGAAGGCGATCGAGGCCATTCCGCAGAGAATACCCCAAAAGGCGCCGGCCGCAGTCGATCTCCGGAACAGGAACGCGAGTGCAAAGACCCCGAGGACCGATCCGTAAAAGAATGAACCGAAACGATTTATGACTTCGATAAGTGAACCGAGGTTTGACGAATAAACGGCGACGATGCAGGCAAATATCCCCCAAAACAGCGTCGACAGCTTTCCGATGAGCAGATATTGCTTGTCGGTCGCGTCTGAATTCACGAGCCGCCGGTAAAAGTCGATCGTCGTCGCCGTCGCGAGCGCGTTGAGCTCAGCCGAGATAGTCGACATTGCCGCTGCGAAGATCGCGGCGATGATCAGTCCGACGACGCCGATCGGCATGTACGTCAGAACGAATGTCGGAAAGACATAATTGACGTCGGAAAAATCGACGTCCTTCGCATCTTTTCCCTCTTCTGACGCGATCTGCGATTTTACGAGCCCGATCGCCTCTTTCCGCGAGTCGTTGAATTCCTTGTTGGATTCGAGAAAATTCGCCCGCGACTCTTGCGTGCCCGATTCGACGAACTCAACGGCCGTTTCCCGACGACGCTCGAACGCCTGATTGTAACGCGACTCGACTTCCTTGAATTGCTCGGTCTGAGCCGCCTTCTGCACCGAAGGTGTCTGCTGAAAGACGATCGGCGGCGCCTGGAACTGATAGAAAACAAAGACCATGAC
>JAKOSS010000120.1 GCA_029777145.1 Acidobacteriota bacterium
CCACGCTCCTCGCATCCGCGATCAAAGCGCTGACCGGGACGATCGAACAGATTCCGCCGATGTATTCCGCAAAGAAGATCGATGGAAAGAAACTCTACGAACTCGCGCGGAAGGGAATCGAGGTCGAGCGCAAGGCCGTGAACGTCACGATCCGCCAACTTGAACTCCTCGATTCGTCAGATCTTCCCGGGACCGACCGTCGGCTCCGGGTCGCATGTTCGGCGGGCACTTACGTCCGGACGCTTGCCGCGGACATCGCCCGTCATGCAGGTTCGCGAGCGCATTTGGCCGCCCTCAGGCGCACGCGCGCGGGGAAGTTCGGCATTGAATCCGCAGTGACGCTCGAGGAACTCGGGAGCTTGGTCGAAGATGAACGGATCGAGACGGCGATGATCTCGATGAATGACTCGCTCAAACATCTTCCGTCTGTCAGGCTCAGTTCGGATCGGGCGGAAATGACCCGCCACGGCCTGGCGTCAAGGATCGAGTCGGATGGGATCCAGGACGGCGCCGCGGTCCGGATGCTTGACGAATCGGGCGAATTGATCGCCGTGGGAACCTTTGATGCGTCCACCGGTGAGGTAAAGCCGCGGATCGTTCTGGTGTAGAATCAAATTGGTTATGAAGAAGAAGCATATTGCGCTTGGAATCGGCGGAGCGATCGGCGGGGTCATCGCGTGGAAGTTGGCGTCACGGCCGTCGACGGTCCGCTTCGAAGAGGTTGCGGATCGGGTCATCCATGCCGAAAGATCCAACTTTATCGACGTCGATGGCGTCGAAATCCATTATCAGGAGTTCGGCGATTCTTCAAGGCCGACGTTGCTGCTCGTTCACGGCTTCACTGCCTCGGTCTATGTCTGGAAAACAGTCGCGCCGATGCTCGCGGACGCGGGTTTCCATGTCGTTGCGGTCGATCTGATCGGATTCGGATATTCCGAAAAACCGGCATGGTTCGACTATACGATCCAGTCGCAGGCGCGGATGCTTTCGCGATTGATGGACCGTTTGGGGATCGGCACGGCGACGGTCGTCGGAAGTTCGTACGGCGGGGCGATCTCGTTAACGCTCGCGCTCGATTATCCCGAACGAGTTTCGAAGCTGGTTCTGGTCGACGCGGTGATAAACGACGAACCGAAAAACCACCCGATCCTCAAACTCGCGGCCGTTCCCGGAATCGGCGAGGTCATGACGCCGTTCCTTATCGATTCGCGGACGTTCATCCGATTGCGGATGCAGGGCACGCTCGCGCCGGTCAATCACCATCTGATCACGGACGAGCGGATCGATTCGGTGATCCGTCCGCTGGCGGCTGCCGACGGGCACCACGCGGTGCTTCATTCGGGGCGCAACTGGAAGGCTGACCGGATCGAGCACGATCTGGGACTTATCAATCAACCGACGCTGATCATTTGGGGCGAAGATGATTCGGTGATCCCGATCAGGCACGCGGACACGCTTTACAAGTCGATCCTCCATTCGCGCCTAGTCGTACTCAAGAACTGCGGACACGTCCCGATGGAGGAAAAACCTCAGATCTTTACTGAACTTGTCATGGATTTTGCGGGCGAGACGCGACAGCTAAAAGGCTAGATTCAAAATTCAAGATTCGAAATTCAAGGTTCAAAATTCAAAATTCAAGAGATGCGCCTTCTTGAATCTTGAATCTTGAATCTTGAAGCTTGAATGCAGGTCTAGAATTTCAGATCCTTCTTCGCCTCTTTCACATTCGAAGGCTTCGCAAAAACCGATTCGGGGATGTTCTTGTTGTATTCGATCGTGAGGTAGTTGATGCGGGACGTTTGCGACCCGCCCGAGAAATGATCGATGATGTACGGCGCTTTTATCCCATCGGTCTCGACGAACTGAGCATACCGGTCCTCTTCTTTCGAATCTTCACCGTCGGGGTTTGTTCCGGCGTAGACCGCCTTTACCGGAATTCCCGCATCGCTGAATTCGAACTCCACGATGAGGCCGTCGGCGTATTCAAGTTTGATGACGTCGTTTCGCTTTCCGAGGGTAGCCTCGCGGCGTCCAACGTACGACAGCGTGGCTTTGCCGCGCCAATGGCCTCTCAGCAGGTGATCAAGGCTGACGTTCATGGCGCGCTTGAAATCCTTGACCTGTTTTTCGGTCGAGTTGTTGATCACGCCGGCCGCGCCGTCGAAGATCCAGCCGGAATCGCCGTAGTTCGCCTGCGAGTTTTTCACTCCGCCGAATTTGAAATCAGTGCGTTCTTTGTCCGGATAGACGATAACGTCGGTGAATGTTTGGTACGAGAGAACCGCGCCGTCGCGGATGATGCTGTAACGTCCGGTCGCATAAAGCGTCTTCACGTTCAGATATCGCTCGCCGCCGAGGTTCAGGACCGCTTTTGCGACGATCGCTTCGGCTTTCCCGGCGTCATTGTCCTGCGCAAACGCACCGAAAGTCAGCGCGGCGATCAATAGAAGAAGGATTGATAGTCTCACAAGAATCTTTTGCAGCAATCAGTAAGCAGTGAGCCGTAAGCCGTAGCCAGTGAGCGGTTGAGTTCCGATGATTTGAATTGTGTATATTCCCGAATAGTTGATAACTGAAAGCTGATAGCGGATAACTGCTCACCGCTCACCGCTCACCGCTCACCGCTCACCGCTCACCGCTCACCGCTCACTAGTTCAAGCTGAACGCGTCGATCGGTTTGACGACGATCTCAGCGTCCTCGACATCGACCAGGAACCGCGTCGACGATTTCCACTGATTCGTGATCGGAAGTTTGACCTTCTGATCGATCGTTCTTTTCAGGAAACGGGCGCCGTACGCCGGGCTGAAGCCTTTCTCGGTCAACAAATCGAGCGCGGCCTCGGTGACCTCGACCAACTTGCCCTGACGCTCCATACGACGTTTGAGTTTTCCGACATAGATCAACGCGATTTCCTTGACCTCGTCCATCGTCAGCGGCGAGAAGATGACGATCTCGTCGATGCGGTTGCGAAACTCGGGCGTGAAGCGTTTTTCGGCGGCGCGCATCACGTCTTGCTTGATCGCTTTTACGTCTCCGAGAGACTTCGTGCCGAATCCGAGCGGTTTTTCGTACTTCTTGAAATTCTCGGAACCGAGATTCGACGTCATGATCACGATCGCGTCCGAAAGATAGACCTTCTTTCCGCGTCCGTCGGTCATCCAGCCTTCATCGAATGCCTGCAGGAACAGGTTCATCAGATACGGGTTCGCCTTTTCGACCTCGTCGAGAAGCAGGACCGTGTACGGGTTTTCGCGGAGTTGTTCCGTCAGTATGCCGCCGCGTTCCGATCCGACGATGCCGCGCGGCATGCCGATCAGTTTTTCGATCCCGACCGTACCCTCGCCGTACTCGCTCATGTCGATGCGGATCATCTTCTGCTCGTCACCGAACATGAATTCGGCGACCGCTTTCGCGAGTTCGGTCTTGCCGACGCCGGTCGGACCAAGGAAGAGCAGCACGCCGTCGGGCGCATAATGATTTTCCTTGAGCGGACCTTTGTTCAGCCGCAACCTCTCGGCGACCGCGCGGACCGCGTCCTTCTGACCGATCACGCGATCCGCGAGCGCTTCTTCCATTGCCGAAAAACGATCGGAAGTGTCCCGGTAGATCATGTCTTTCGGGATCCGCGATTCCTGCGAGATGACCTCGATAATGTGTTCAGGTTTGACGACGAGCGACGTCGGTTCGTTGATCTCGACCTTGACCGAGGCGGTGTCGAGCCAGCCGATTGCCTTGTCGGGCAAGTGCAGGCTGCGAATGTATTTCGGCGACATCTCGAGCGCCGTATTGATCGCCTCGTCGGAGATCGTGACCGAGTAGTTGCGTTCGAGACGCGGCCGAAGTCCGAGGAGGATCTCACGCGTTTCGTCGAGCGTCGGTTCCTCGACCTTCACCAGACGGAACCGCCGCGAAAGCGCTTCGTCCTCGCCGATATATTCCTTGTACTCGGTCAGCGTCGTTGCGCCGATGATCCGAAGTTCGCCGCGTGCGAGCGCCGATTTGAACATGTTTCCCGCATCCGACGACGTTCCCATCGCGGCGCCGGCGCCGATGATCGTGTGCGCCTCGTCGATGAAAAGGACGATGTTCTCCTTTTCCTTGACCTCGTCGATGATGCCCTTGATGCGTTCCTCGAACATGCCGCGGAGCATCGTCCCGGCGACCAGGCCGCCCATTTGAAGCTGGACGATGTGCGCGTCGCGGAGACGTGCCGGAACCTTGTCGGGCTCGAGTTCGATGAGCCGCGCGAGTCCTTCGACGACGGCGGTTTTGCCGACGCCTGGTTCGCCGACGAGCATCGGCGAATTCGATCGTTCGCGGTGGCAAAGGATCTCGATCATTTGCCGGATCTCCTGCTCACGCCCGATCGTCGGCGGGATCTTGTCCTGCCGCGCAAGCTTGTTCAGTGAGACACCGAAATGACGCAGGTACGAAGGCAATTCGTATTTTTGACGTACGCGTTCCTCTTCCTTCTCGCGCTTGTGGATCCGCGTGCGCGCCGTCTGCGCGACCTCGTCGGCGGGAACGCCGAGATTCTGAAGGACGTCGTTCAGGATGCTTCGTTCGTCGTTGGAAAGAACGTAGAAGATGTCGCTGGCGTCGATCACACGCCGGCCCTGCGATCGAGCGCGATCCATCGAGCGCTTGAACAATTCGGTCGTTTCGGGCGCGATCCGGAAGCCCTTTCCGGTATGCTGACGGCCGCTTTCGAGACGCTTCTCGATCAGCAGGCGCACCGACCGCGGATCGACCGCGAGGTCGCGCATCGTTGAATTGAACAGGTCGGTCTCTTCAAGGGCGATCGCGTGGAGGATATGTTCGATCGAGATGTAATTCTGGTCCCGACGCTTTGATTCGTCGAGCGCTGTATCCAATATCCGCCGTCCGCTTTCGCTGAACTTATCCTTGTACGCATCGATATCTGCCATAGTTGCTCCACCCCTTTGATGCCCCTGACCTGCCAATTTATGCCAAGAACAATCTTAACATCTAGCCTTTGGTTGCGGGAAGAAAATTACCTTCGCCGAAGTCAACGAAGCGCAGGGCCTTGCGACCCTGCGCGATGCGTTGATCCAAAGTTTTTAGTTACTTCTATTTACCCGCCTCGATTCAAAATCAAAGATTCAAAATTCAAGAACAAGATCGGTTCACCAATTTTGAATTTTGAATCTTGAATCACGAATTTCGATTCCTATTTTGCTTTCCCGACCTGAACCCGTGCGGGGCGCAGAAGCCGTTCACCGAACTTATAGCCCTTTGAGAACTCGGCGGTGATCTTGCCGTCGTTCTCCTCATCCGCCACGACCATCTCGACGGCTTCGTGCAATTCGGGATCGAAATCCGCGCCGACCGCGACGATCGGTTCGACGCCGAGCGCCTGGAGCGTCTGTTCGAACATCCGGGCCGTGCCCTTGACGCCCGTGAACAAATGCTCGAAAGACGTGTCGGTCTCGCCGGCCTTGACCGCGAGATTCAGGTTGTCGAGCACCGGCAAGAGCGACGTCAGAAACTCGCTTTTCTCGATCTGCATTCGCTGTTCGTTGTGGCGCTGCAGTCGCTGACGCATTTCGGCCGTTTCGCGCTCCATTTGGGCACGCAGTTCGTCGAACTTCGCCTGGACTCCGATCAGCTTGTGTTCCGCCGCCTCGCGCCGCTGACGCTCGACCGCGACTTCGCCTTCGAGCTTGGCAACGATCGGCGGAACGTGATCGTGTGCGGGTTTGTTGTCGTCGTCTAGTTTCACGCGATCTCCGTCGGCATTGAAGGTCCGCTTGTCGACCACCGGGATCGACTCGCTTTCTTCATCCAAAAGTTCTTCGATATCTTCCTTTTTGATTTCCTCTGGACTCATCTTCTTCCGTTTGAACCAAGTCATAAAATTGCCTGTTTAGAATAGCAGACTTGGACATTGCTTGACGAAGAACGCGCTCCTGCACGTTCTTCGCCGACTCGATTAACTAAACCGGGCCGAACAACTCAGGCGGACGCGGTCGAAATTTCCGGCGTGAACCTGATCTCGCCGTTTTCCGCCGACAGCCTCAACGTCTGCCCTGAAACGATCTCGCCGCCGAGCAGTTTGAGCGCGAGCGGGTTCTGGATCATCGTCTGGATCGCCCGCTTCAGCGGCCTCGCGCCGAATGTCGGATCGTATCCGACCTCGACCAGCAAATCCTTCGCCGAATCGTCGAGCGTGATCGTGATCCCGCGTTCGGCGAGATTCTTGCGAAGCTTCTCGAGTTGGACGTCGATGATCTGCGCGATCTCTTCCTTCGAAAGCTGCGTGAACACGACGATGTCGTCGATCCGGTTCAGGAACTCGGGCTTGAACGCCGAACGCAGCACGTCGAGCACGATCTCCTTGAGCGGCGTATCGACCAGCGCGGCATTCTGGATCTCGCGCGAGCCCAGATTGCTGGTCATGATCAGGACCGTGTTCTTGAAATCGACGACGCGTCCTTTCGAATCGGTCAGACGACCGTCATCAAGGATCTGAAGCAGGACGTTGAACACGTCCGGGTGTGCTTTCTCGATCTCGTCGAACAGGACGACCGAGTACGGACGCCGACGGACGGCTTCCGTCAATTGACCGCCTTCATCGTACCCGATGTATCCCGGCGGCGCGCCGATCATCCGCGCGACCGCGTGCTTCTCCATGTACTCCGACATGTCGAGACGGACCAGCGCGCGCTCGTCGTCGAACATGAATTCGGCGAGCGCCTTCGCGGTCTCGGTCTTGCCGACGCCGGTCGGGCCGAGAAAGATGAACGATCCGATCGGCCGGTTCGGATCCTGCAATCCGGCGCGCGCGCGGCGGACCGCGTTTGCGACCGCTTCGAGCGCATCGTCCTGCCCGATCACGCGGTTGCGAAGATTCTCTTCCATCCGGACGAGCTTCTGCATTTCGCCCTCGAGCATCTTGCTGACCGGGACGCCGGTCCATTTCGCGACGACCTCGGCGACGTCCTCTTCGCCCACCTCTTCCTTGAGGTAAACACCTTCCTTCTGAAGTTCGGCGAGCCGCGCCTGTTCGTCGGTCAATTGTTTCTCGAGCGACGGTATCGTTCCGTACTGAAGTTCCGCCGCCTTGTTAAGATCGCCGGCCTGACGCGCCTGATCGAGTTCGATCCGCGCTTTTTCAAGCAGTTCCTTGGCGCCGCGCATCTTTTCGATCTCTTCTTTCTCGGATTGCCACTTGGCCTTCATCCCGCCCGATTTTTCCTTGAGATCGGCGATGCGCTTTTCGATGTCGGCAAGCCGTTCCTTCGCTTTCGTGTCCGTTTCGCGCGACAGCGCCTGGCGTTCGATCTCAAGCTGAAGGATTTCGCGTTCGAGGACGTCGATCTCCTGCGGCAGCGAGTCGATCTCGATGCGCAGCCGCGACGCGGCTTCGTCGATCAGGTCGATC
>JAKOSS010000121.1 GCA_029777145.1 Acidobacteriota bacterium
GATCAGCTTCTCGGAATTGGCGTAGAATCCTTCGACACCGAGCTTGCGGAAGATCTCGCTCGCCGAGATCAGATGTTTCAGAGCCGTCGCCGGATCGGTTTCCGAAAGCGTTCGCCCGAGCAGAAATCGGGTCAGCGCGATGTGATAAAGATCCTCGGCTGTTTCAAAGATCGTCAGCGCGCGGTTGAAATGATACGCGGCGGTTTGTTCGTCTCCGTCTTCAAGCGCGGCAAGTCCGCGAATACGCTGGATCGTGCCGAGGACGAAGAAGTCGCTCGACGGCTCCGACTCTTCGATCGACTTAAGTTCTTCCTCGCAAACCTCGAGATCGCCGAGTTCAAGAGGCGCTTCGGCAAGAACGAGCCGAACCATGTAAAGGATGTGGTTTTCCCCGACGATGCGGCACAATTCGATCGCCCTTTCAGTCACTTCGATCGCCTTGTCGGGCTGGTTCGCGGCGAGATAGCAACGACCGAGATTGCGAAGAGACTGGATTGCGTACCATTCGCGTTTGCGTTCGATCGCAAAGTCGATGCTGCGTTCGAACATGTCGCACGCCTCTTCGAGCTTTCCGCGCAGCATTTGCAGTTCGCCGAGCGAGTCGAGGACGCCCGCGACGTGTGCATGATTCGCCTCCATCGCGATCTCAAGCGCGACCTTGAGATTCTGTTCGGCCCGCGACCAGTCGCCGATCAGCATGAGGTTCATGCCGAGATTGTTGTACGCGATCACCGAGTTCAGACGGTGATCGGTCTGGTCGAAGAACTTGATCGATTTTTCGAGGCAAGCGATACCGTCCTGCGGGCGCCTTAGCAGCCAGTAAACGCCGGAAAGATCGGAGTAAATCCGTCCGAGCAGGAACGGTGCCGAACGGTCGCCGATGATCTTGATCGCAAACTCGTAATTCTCGAGCGAGCGCTCGATGTTGCCTTCCTGATACGACGCCGTTGCGATCAGCTGGTACGATTCGGCCATCCCGTACCAGTCGCCGTTTTCGCGGAAATTATTGAGCGCCTCGGTCGCATATCCGGCGGATATCGAATGCTGGTTAAGTTTTCGGTAAACGCGCGACAACGCGTTGTAGATCACGCCGTAAACGCTCTTGAGTTCGGCGAACTGAGCTTTCTGCAGGGTTTCCTTGAGCAGGGTCGCGGCTTTCGGATAGTCGGAAGTATTGCTGTATCCGATCGCGAGTTGGGTGACGACACGAAGTTGGGTTTCGAGCTGGAGTTTTTGAAGTATCTCCTCGCGCTCGTAATCGCGGATGGCGTCGAGAGCTTCGTTGTAGCGTCCGAGCGTTTCGAGCGTGAACGATAGGAGCCGGCGAAGATTCGCGATGTCGTCCGGCGCGTGATGATAGTTCTCGAGCGACTCGACGAGCAGTTGCTCAGCCTGAGCCGAGAACCCAGCGGCAAGCTTTTCTTCAACAGCGCGACCGACTTCTGCGGACTGCTGTCGCGAGATCGACTTTAACTTTGGCGCCTTCATTCTGACCGATGGTCCCGTCAAATTCCGCCTCGCGCTCGACGCGGAAAGACTAAGTTATCCAACAAATTACGCGGTTTCGTTCAAAAAATGGCTAATCGACACCGGATTTCAGTGAACGGCGCTGTTGGGGGATTTTTCTACTGACCGTAGCGAAGTAATACCCGTCGAATTTATCAAAGTTTTCAGGACGCGTCCAGAAGATTCTGTCGCCGGCGTGCCAATGGAAAAACTAGACTCGATGCTGAAAATCTGACAAACTTCGGGAAAGTATGACAGACGAAAACGCTGAACTCATCCGTCTCGAACTGACGAATGCGCGGGAGCGGGATTGGAAGCGTTGGGGGCCGTACCTTTCGGAGCGGGCCTGGGGAACGGTGCGCGAAGATTATTCGCCGGACGGCTCGGCCTGGGATTACTTTCCGTTCGATCACGCGCATTTGCGTGCCTTCCGGTGGAATGAGGACGGACTCGCCGGCATCTGCGACCGGCGTCAGCACCTGTGCTTCGCGGTCGCGCTCTGGAACGGACAGGATCCGATCCTGAAGGAACGGCTATTCGGTCTCACCGGCCCCGAAGGCAATCACGGCGAGGACGTGAAAGAGTGCTACTACTATCTGGACAGCACGCCGACACACTCGTACATGAAGTTTCTGTACAAGTATCCGCACGCGGCGTTTCCGTATGCACAGTTGCGCAACGAGAACCGGCGGCGAGATAAGACCGATCCCGAGTACGAACTGATCGATACCGGAGTTTTTGACGAGGACCGGTACTTTGACGTATTTGTCGAATACGCGAAGGCCGATTGCGACGACATCGTCATCCGTATCACGGCGGTGAACCGCGGTCCGGAACCGGCGACGATCCATCTTCTTCCGACTTTGTGGTTCCGCAATCGATGGTCCTGGTTCGATCATCCGCCGAAACCGACACTTTCCGACCTCGGTGAAACAGCCGATTCGATGTCCGGCATCGAAGCGAAATGTGAAAAGACCGGCGGTTTTGCACTTTTGTGCGAAGACGCGCCGCAATTCCTTTACACCGAGAACAACACGAACTTTGCCGCACTCTACGGTGGCCGGAATCCCGAGACTTTCGCCAAGGACGGGATCGGGCGTTTTTTGATCGCCGGAGACGAGAGCGCAATTAATCCGAACCGGACCGGAACGAAGGCGGCTGCGCATTACACATTCGAGATCGATGGCGGCGCGTCGGAGTCGATCTGGCTGAGGCTCACGTCGGACGAGCAACGACGCGGTTACGCCGACCGCGGTGAGTTTGCGTCGGAATGTGCGGAGGTCGTGTCGGCGAGGATCGAGGAAGCAGACGAGTTTTATGCCGATGTGATCCCTTCGAACCTGAGCGACGACGAGCGGCTCGTGATGAGGCAGTCGCTGGCCGGGATGCTCTGGTCGAAGCAGTTCTACCACTACGTCGTCAAAGAATGGCTCGACGGTGATCCGGCTTATCCCAAGCCGCCCAGGTCCCGGCTCAAGGGCCGAAATTCCGACTGGACCCACGTTTACAACGAGGACATCATCTCGATGCCCGACAAGTGGGAGTATCCGTGGTACGCCGCATGGGACCTGGCGTTTCACACGATCCCGCTCGCACTCGTCGATCCCGGCTTCGCCAAGCGACAACTCGTGCTTCTTTTGCGTGAGTGGTACATGCACCCGAACGGCCAGATTCCGGCATACGAATGGGCGTTCGGCGATGTCAATCCGCCGGTTCACGCGTGGGCGGCGCTCCGTGTTTATCAGATCGAAGCAAGACATCGCGGACACGCCGACCGGGCGTTCCTCGAGCGGATCTTTCACAAGCTTCTCCTGAATTTCACGTGGTGGGTCAACCGCAAGGACGAAGAGGGCAACAACGTTTTCGAGGGCGGATTTCTCGGTCTCGACAACATCGGCGTCTTCGATCGCAGCAAGCCGTTGCCGACCGGCGGTCACATCGAGCAGTCTGACGGCACGAGCTGGATGGCGATGTTTTGCCTCAACATGATGGCGATCGCGCTCGAACTGGCGCGCGACGATCGCGTCTATGAGGACGTGGCGACCAAGTTTTTCGAGCATTTCGTTTATATTTCGGACGCGATGAACAACCTCGGTGAGGAGAACACCGAGCTTTGGGACGAACGCGACGGGTTCTATTACGACGTGCTCCACCAACCGAACGGCAAAGATATTCCCTTGCGGCTGCGTTCGATGGTCGGACTCATCCCGCTTTTCGCGGTCGAGACGGTCGAGGCCGACGTTCTCGACGGTCTTCCCGATTTCAAGCGCCGTACGGAGTGGTTTCTCAAGAACCGCCCGGACCTCACCGATCAGATCGCGTGCATGTCGGGGCCGGGACAAGGTTCGCGATTCTTGTTGGCACTCGTCAACCCCGATCGCCTTCGACGGGTTCTTCGCGTGATGCTTTCCGAAAATGAGTTCCTGTCTGATTTCGGCATCCGCGGGCTCTCTCGCGTCCATCGCAACAATCCATATTCGCTCGAGGCTGGCGGAAACAAATATCGGGTCGATTACGAACCCGCCGAATCGCGGACCGGAATGTTCGGCGGCAATTCGAACTGGCGCGGACCGATCTGGATGCCGGTCAATTACTTGCTGATCGAGGCGTTGCAGAAGTTCGACTATTACTTCGGCGCGGATTTCAAGGTCGAATTTCCGACCGGCTCCGCACAAAAGCTGACGTTGTGGGAGGTCGCGCAGGAACTCGAGCAGCGTCTCGCGGCGATCTTCCTCCGAGACGAAGAGGGATTCCGTCCTGTCTTCGGGAACTACGAGAAGTTCCAAACCGACGAACATTTTCGAGACTATCCATTGTTCTTCGAGTATTTTCACGGCGATCACGGCTCGGGTCTCGGAGCGAACCATCAGACCGGTTGGACGGGACTGATCGCGAAGATCCTGCGCCAGATCGGCGATTATCGAGAATAGACACAAGGACTTGTTTTGATTTATGAGTGTTGAAGGTCAGGATTTTGAGAAGAAACAACTGGATTTGCTCAATCGGCCCCGTGATTTGGCAAAGACATGTGTCGCATTTGCGAACGCCCACGGCGGATTGGTTCATGTCGGAATCGCTGACGGCTCAAATGAAGCGCCACCGGACCAGAAGATTTCCGAATCACAGGTTTCGAGAATTCGAAAGCAGATCGCAGAATCTACGATTAATGTTATCGCCGATTTTCGAATCAAAGCCTCAAAGAGTGGCGGCGAGTTTTTGGAGATTCAAGTTTTACCATCAAAATCGGTTTCATCAACATCGGATGGACGATACTACCTTCGTGTTTCGGACGAATCAAAACCCCTGATGCCCGATGAACTTTCCCGGTTGGTTGGCGAGAAATCGTCAGGGTTTTGGGAGGATTCGACGAGCTTGCGTTTGCCTAGTGATCGTTACGATCAAACAAAGCTTCGGAAATTCCTTTCGGATATTAAAAGCTCAGATCGAGTTTCAGATTTTGTTAAGGAGAAATCCGACATTGAGATTCTTGAACATTATCGTTTTGTTCGAAACGGGTTTCTGACGAATCTCGGGGTTCTATGGATCGGTACGACGGCAGATCGGGGATCGTTGCAGTTTGCGCCCGTGATTCAATTCATAAAGCGAGATGAGTTTGATGAGAAAGTGAACAAACTCGTTTGGGACGACTTCTCCCTCTCTCCCAAAGAGCTTCTCGAATCCGTTTTGAGCGATATACCGGACTGGCAAGAGTTCTATGAAGTATCTGACGGAATGTATCGGCAGTCGATACCGAGTTATGATGAACGGATCGTGCGTGAACTTGTTGTGAATGCACTCGTTCATCGTCCTTATACGCAACGTGGCGACATATTTGTTGATCTGTTTCACGACCGTCTTGAGATTCATAACCCGGGTCTTCTTCCGCTTGGTGTAACGCCCGAAAACATTCTGCACAAATCCGTAAAACGAAATGAACACTTGGCAAGGGTTTTTTATGATCTCAAGCTGATGGAACGTGAAGGAAGTGGCTTTGATCTAATTTATGACATTTTGCTTTCTTCCGGTCGTCCACTTCCTGTGGTTCGTGAAGGTGACGATCGGGTCGTGGTTTCCGTCTTCAAACGAATCGCCAATCAATCCATATTGGAGTTTGTTAGGAAGGCAGACGAGTCATTCCATCTACGGCAAAAGGAGCGTATTACGCTGGGAATTGTTGCGCAAAGTGAGTCTATTTCGGCGATTGAATTGATTAAGCAACTGGAATTGAAAGGCAGTTCTGAACTTAGTGATTGGATCGGAAAGTTGATTGATCGGGGTTTAGTCAAAACTCGCGGAAGAACAAAAGGGACAGAGTATTTTGTGGATTCGTCAATACTTCGACGGCTGGACTTCAAAGGAACGACATCATTACGAGGCATCGAAAGACATCGACTGCGCGAGCTGATTCTTCGTGATCTCGAAATCTATGAAAGTGCTGGAATTGGAGAAATCCATCAACGCATTGGCCCTGAAATCCGGCGCCGGTCGTTGCACTCCGAGTTAATGAAACTTGTTGAGAGTGGTCAGGTTTATGCAGTTGGTGAAAGGAAGTATCGCAAGTATGTACGAAAAGGGTGATAAGAAAAGACAAAATTGTAAATAAAAACGCCTGATTTTCGACTGAAACTATAGAAAATAACTGTTAATAATAACTTAGCTTTTTACAGAAATTCGTCATAAAAAAGATAAGTTGAGCGAGTTATGTAAATAGATGGTGTAGAAAGCTAATTGGACATCGAGCAATTCTTATGAAAGCAGTTGCGGTTATTCCCAAAAAAGAGAAGAGCGTCCATCTCGTTGAGATGGACAAGCCCGGGATCGATACGATCAAAGGCGGACGCGGCGTTTTGGTCGAGGTTTTGCGAGTCGGCGCGTGCGGTACCGATCGCGAGATCAACAACGGCGAATACGGCGTGGCACCGCCGGGCAGCGAATTCCTGGTGCTCGGCCACGAGAACTTCGGACGTGTCGTTGAGGTCGGTGATAAGGTTCGCGAGGTCGCCGTCGGCGATTTCGTCGTCGCCACGGTCCGTCGTCCGGGACACAGCATCTACGACAAGATCGGAACGCAGGATTTCACGACCGACGAGAAATATTATGAACGCGGAATTTCGCGGATCCACGGTTATATGGCCGAGTATTACGCCGAAAACGCTGACTACCTCGTGAAGATCCCGGAGAAACTAGCGGAGATCGCCGTTCTTCTTGAACCGCTCTCGATCATTGAAAAGGGACTCAAACAGGCGTCCGACATTCAGGAGAGGCTCAAGATCTGGCATCCGAAGACGGCGGCGGTTCTTGGAACCGGCAACGTCGGGTTGCTCACCGTGATGGCATTGCGGATGCGCGGCTACGAGGTCCACGGATTCGGTTGGGAACTTCCGGACGGATACCTGAACGCCGAATTGTGCACGGCGATCGGCGCGACTTACGATTCGACGCAGAAGACAACCGTCACCGATTCGGTCGAAAAGTACGGTCAATACGACCTCGTTTTCGAATGCACCGGATACTCGCCGATCATCTTCGACGCGATGCAGTCGCTCAACGAGAACGGGATCCTGATCTTATCGTCGGTGACCGGCGGCGACCGCAAGACCGACGCCGTCCCGTCGGACAAGATCAATCAGCAGTTCGTCCTCGGCAACCGCGCGATGGTCGGCACGGTCAACGCGAATCGTGAGCATTTCGAGATGGGAGTCCGCGACTTTGCGGTCTGCGAGGCGATGTATCCCGGCTGGCTTTCGCGGATCATGACGCACAAGGTCGACGGCCTCGAGAACTTCGCTCATGCGTTCGACATTCTCGACAACGGCGCCAAATACAAGGCGATCAAGACCTATTTCGAGGTGAA
>JAKOSS010000122.1 GCA_029777145.1 Acidobacteriota bacterium
TCGACCGAATTCGTCGAGCAGCGATCGAAGGAGTTGCACCGATTTGTCATGGACCGCCGAGTTGGAAGCAAGAATGCCGTTGTGGTTTCTGATATCGCGCGTATTGTAAGTTATCTTTCCGCCGAAGATGTCCGTCAGGCGGCCGCCGGCCTCTTCGAGGATGATCTCCGGCGCGCATGTGTCCCACTGCTTCGTGTGCGGACTCAGGTGAATGTAAAGATCGGCTTCGGTACGTGCTATCAGACCGATCTTGAGCCCGACCGATCCGCGACGGATCTCGCGCGAGACGCCGAATTCATCGACGACGCGTTTCATCCGCGAGCTGTAATGGTTGCGCGAGGCGGCCATATTGATCAGTGAAAGATCGCTTTCGGAGGAAACTTCGAGACGGCGCGGCGATTCGTCGCCGTTTGAAACAAACGCGCCGGCTCCATCTGAAGCGAAATACGTCGTGTTCTCGTTCGGCAAGTGAACGACGCCTAGGATCGGCGTGCCGTTTTCGACCAGTCCGATCTGAACCGCGAAATCGCCGTCGCGTTTGATGAACCCTGCCGTGCCGTCGAGCGGGTCGATCATCCAAACCCTCGATCTTGAGAGTCGATGATGTGTGTCGGGTTCTTCTTCCGACAGGATGCCGTCATCGGGAAATTCCTTTGCAAGCGCCTCGACGATGATGCGGCTGGCCGTTTTGTCGGCGATCGTGACCGGTTCGACGAAATCGTCGGCGCCAATCTTCTCTTCGGCCTCAAATCCGTTCTCGTAAAACTCAAGAATGACATCGCCGGCCTTTTTGGCAAGGTCGATCGCGATTGAAAGTTCGCTTGAAAGCATCGGGAATAGTTTAGCAAACTGTTCGGTCGGTGGTCAGTGGTCGGGGGTCGGTGGTCAGGGGGCAGTGGTCGGTGGTCAGTGGTCAGTGGTCGGTGGTCAGTGGTCAGGGGTCAGTGGTCAGGGGGCAGTGGTCAGGGGTCAGTGGTCGGTGCAGTGTTTAAGGCTCACTGCTCACGGCTCACTGCTCACGGCTCACGGCTCACTGCTCACTGCTCACTGCTCACTGCTTACTGCTTACGGCTCACGGCTCACGGCTCACGGCTCACTGCTCACTGCTCACTGCTCACTGCTCACTGCCAGCTTTCCGACGCATTTGCTAAAATCTCCTCATGTCCGAATCGATCGCATTTTCAAAGGGTGCCGACCGCACCGTCATTTACTTTGAACTGCTTCCGCAGATCGAATCGCTGCTCGCCGGCGAAACCGATCTGATCGCGAATCTTGCAAACGTCGCGGCGGTTCTGAAGGAAGCGTTCGGGTTCTTCTGGGTCGGCTTTTATCTTGTGAAAGACGGTGAACTCGTCCTCGGGCCGTTTCAGGGAAAGCTGGCGTGCACGCGGATCCCGTTCGGCAAGGGGGTTTGCGGGCATGCTTACACGACGCGCGAGACGGTGATCGTGCCGGATGTTGATGCGTTCCCGGGCCACATCGCCTGCGCTTCCGAGTCGCGGTCCGAAATCGTCGTTCCGATGTTGGCAAATGACGGGCAGGTATTCGGCGTGCTCGACGTCGACAGCGATGTGCTTGATGATTTCTCGGGAGTTGATCGGGACGGTCTCGAACGAATCGCGGGGCTCATCTCGCAGACGGTCAACCGAAACTAGTGCAACGAATCAAGATCCGGCCTGCCGGCACGATGTACAGACGCCGCGGATCGTGATCTCGAATTCCTCGATCGAATTCTGGGTCGGAAGGGCGCAGATACCGAGATCGGGAATCAATTCGAAACCGATATCCTCGATCCGATTGCAAACGCGACAAATGAAGTGATGGTGTTCTCCGAAGTTCGGGTCGAGGCGGATGCCGTCTGGAGTGAACAATTCGCGCAGCATTCCGGCCTCTTTGAGCCACGCGATCGTGTTGTAAACGGTCGCGCGCGAGGTCATCGGAAAATCATCATTGACGGCCGCGAAAACGTCGTCGGCAGTCGGATGCGCCGTGGTCGATTCCAAAAAACGGATGATAGCCCGCCGTTGCGGGGTCATTTTCAGACCTCGCTCCACGGCCATGGCTTCGACCGAATCGATATTGAGCTGTGTCACGGTAATAACGCTACCGAAAAGGTTCGGTCCAAGTCAATTCGAATTTACATTGATGGGGAGATCCTACGAAATTCGATGCTTCAAAGACAGGTTCAGGAAATTCTCGAAAAGGATCCGTCCGTCGCGCGATTCGTTCGGGTGTTCCCAACGCGTGGGATTCTTCGACCATTCCTCGAACGACTTCTCAAGATGAAATTGAACGGTGTAGATCATTTGTCCGCCGGCGCGCTTGACCATCATCTGATTCTTGCAAAGATACGACGTGGCAAGCAGTTCGAATCCGTCGGGAACGCCGACGACCTGCACCGCGTGATTCTGCCAGACGCGAAGAATGTCTGACTCCTTGGTGTAGTCCTGCCAAACTCCCGAATTGCGGTCGTGCATTCCGGCAAAGATCGGATCGTCGGTCTCGATGATCTTCACGAAGCGGTACTGGTATTCGGAAATCCGCTGTTTGCGTTTTTGCGAAAGCTCAAGATCGTCGAGCGTCTTGAGCCGCGCCCCGAAACTTAGTGCGACGAGCTGATGGGCGCCGCAGATCGCCAAAACAGGGATCTTTGTTTTCCGGATGAATGTTGCGAATCGCTTGAGCTGGGATGAACTGTAGTAATCGAAATCGCTGTAGGTGCCGCTCATGACGATCGCGTCCGGCTCGAAATCGCGCGCTGCATCGGCGACCTCGGAAAGGTGAACGGTCAGGAACTTCGGCTGCTGAACGAGACGGATGACGTTGTTCGCGATGTTGTCGCAGGCCATTCCCGACACCATGTTCTCGAACTTGAGCAGAGCCTTGATCTCGGCGGGTTTCAGTTCACGGAACGCGGTTTCCGACATGTCCGACTCGTAACGAAGCAGATCGTTGACGATCAGAACCTTCGCGTATTCGATCTTTTTCTCGATCGGCTCGTAATGGCAGAAGGTCTGTTTGTTGAACGGAAACGGAAGCGTATCGCTGGTGATCGCTTTTTTTGAAACGGCATCGAACATCTGTCCAAAAATAAGGCCAAATGATAATTTGGCCCGTTAGCGAAAGTATAGCACCCGAACGGGACGGCAGGAAAGTCAGTACAGTCTGCGTGAGCGGGCGGAGGAAGTCCCGGATGTTTGGGAAGTTTGGGAAGCGTCATTCCACTTATCTCCCGCCCAGCTGTCACACTTTTTATTTTTTACTTTCGTTGTTTCGTCGACTGCCTGAATTCGGGCATCAACTCGCCGGCGCCGATCTCCTCGATCTCGCTTCGCAATTCGGCGATCAGTGCCGAGCGCAGTCGTCCGCGCACGGACGCGGAACGGGCATGGCACGCTTCGTCGAGGATCAGGATCGATTTTTGCCATGACGTCTCGAGGTCGTCGGCGATCGCGGGGATCTTCGTAATGTCGTAGGGCACGGCGCAGGATTCGCAACCGATGCGGGCAAAAACCTGAAGATACCTTGCCGTGCCGAGATCCGGACAGGCGAACCGCTTGTTGCCCGCCTTGAGTTCGATCCCGAGAAGCGAATAAAAGATCTCAGTTCGCATCTCAGCGGAGTCAAGTGCGAGCGTGTACGCGCGCGTGCGCTGCGTCCGGACGCGATCGCGATAGAGCGCCGGCAGCCAATCGGCGCCGAGCCGTTCCCTGATCGCCGTGATGGTTTCCGAAGCCAGTGTCATTATTCGCCGGGGCGATCGCAAGCGTTCTTGCCGGATCGGCGGTTCTTCGATCCGATGCCGGGTCAAAAATTAAGACCGTACCGATTGACGATCACATACATAGACGTGGCGTCGACAGACACGGTCAATCTTATTCAACGGATCATCCGGGCAGCCTATTTCGCGGCCTGGACCGCGGCCGGCGTCGACGGCGTTGCGAACTTCTCGATCCAGCCGCCGCTGAAAAGTCCGAAGTAAAACACGCCGATGATCGTGATCAGCAGGACTGCGGCGACACCGACCGGCATTTTCGGTTCGGACCAATCGGTCGTGCGCTCGCGGAAGAACATGACGACGATCAGGCGCAAATAGTAGTAGGCGGAGATCGCCGTGTTGACGACGGCAACCACGACCATCGTCGTCAGCATCACGCTGCCGGCTTCGAGTGCCGGACGGAACACGAGAACCTTTCCGATGAACCCGGCGGTCATCGGCAGCCCGAGCAGCGAGAGCATGAAAAGCGACAGCGAGAATGCGATCACCGGCGACTTGAAGCCGATGCCGTTGTAGTCGTCGAATTCGGTGCGGCGGTCGTTTTTCTGACCGACGAGCGAGATGATCGAGAACGCCCCGAGATTCGTGACGGCGTAGGTCAACAGGTAGAACGCAACCGCGGCAATCGCCGTATCGCGGATCTCAGGTGTCTTTGCGACGCCCGCGCCGACGAAACCGACCATTGCGTATCCGGCGTGCGAGATCGATGAGTACGCCAGCATGCGCTTGACGTTGTTCTGGACGACCGCCGAAATGTTGCCGACCGTCATCGTCAGCATCGCCATGACGGCGAGCGCCGTGACCCACGATTCATGAAGATAACCGGCAGCGGTCGCGCCCGCGACGAGCGGGAACCCAAGCACAAAGACGCGAATGAACGACGCGAACGCGGCGGCCTTCGGTCCGGCGGCCATGAATCCGGTGACCGGGCTTGGAGCGCCTTCGTAAACGTCCGGCGTCCAGACGTGGAACGGAACCGTCGCGACCTTGAATCCGAAGCCGATGACGAGCATCGCTCCGCCAATCAGGAGAAGGCCCGGGAACGTCGGCGACGCGATCTTTTCGGCGATCAGCGCGACGTTCGTCGTGCCGGTCGCGCCGTAGATCAGCGCCATTCCGTAGAGCAGAAATGCAGACGCGAACGATCCGAGAATGAAGTATTTCATCGCCGATTCGTTCGATTTGAGATCCGACTTGCGAAGTCCTGCCATGACGTACGTGGCGATCGAGAGCGTCTCAAGCCCGAGGAAAATGATGACGAAATCGTTGCCGGAAGCCATGAACATGCTGCCGAACGTCGCGAACAGCAGCAGCGAATGGTATTCGCCGACAGGCACGGTTTCGCGTTCGGACCAGACGGTCGAGGTAAGGATCGTCATCGCCGCCACGAACAGCAGAACAAGCGAAAACGAAATCCGGAGCGGATCGGTGGCGATCATCCCGTTCCACGACGTCGCGGGGCCCGCGCCCCACATTGTGAACGTGAAGTATGTAGCTATCGCCAGACCGATCAGCGAGATGACGGTCGTCACGTTCTTTTGTTTCGGGACAAAGACGTCATAGAGCATGACGATGATGCCCGTCACGGCGACGATCGTTTCCGGCAAGATCGCCTGCAGGTTGACGTCGGGGTTTGAGATAGCTTGCAAAAGTATCGTGTTCATCTTCTTACGGTTATCAACTACTTCGCGGCGGCGTGTTCAAAATTCCTTTCGCCCGCCAGGACCTTGATCTGCAAAAAATTCTCTCTCGGCGGCAACGGGCAGCTGAATTTGTCGCTGCCGTATGCACAGTTCGGGTTGTAAGCCAGGTTGAAATTAACCGTGATCTTCTCACCCGACGGCTTCCGGAGATCGAGATATCGTCCGGCGCCGTATGTTTCCTTGCCGTTCGTCAGGTCGCGGAACGGGACGAACAGAAGATCGGCGTATTCCGGCAATTTTGGCTTGATCGTGCTCTCGAAGATCGTCAGCGTCAGCTTCTGTCCCTCGATCACGAACTCCAGCGTCCCGTATTTCAAATACTTTCGGGTGATGCCGGCCGAAGTCGTCATCATGAACTGCTCGGTTCCGGGCGCCCGGATCAGATCGGCCTCGACAACGAACTTCTCCGAAACATCGAAATAGTTCAGCCCCTTGAAATTCGCCAGATCGTCGTCAAGCAGCGGCGTCTGCGAGCGGTCGCGAAATTCCTTGTCGCGCCCGTCCCGGAACACCTTGACGTCCGTCGTTCCGTAAAACGTCTGCGCCGCGGAAACGCCCGTAAAGACAATCAGCGCGCAGACGATTGCAAAGATCCGCATCAATGTTCGCCTTCGACCGGTTCGTTCTCGGCCGTTTCGTACTTTCCGCCGGTCTGGTGGACGACGCGTTCTTGGATCGCGACGACCGATTCGCGCGAACGTTTCAGGAACGGCGCCGGATGAACGCCCATGTAAACCATCAGGATCATCAGCGGCAGGATCAAGCCGATCTCGCGCCAGCTCAGATCCTTGAGCGTCTTGTTCTTCGGATTCGTCAGTTTGCCGAAGAAGACCCGCTGGACCATCCAAAGCAAGTAAACGGCGGCGAAGATGACGCCCGTTCCGGCGAGCATCGTCGCGATGTAGTTCCAGTTGGTCGATGCGGTGATGCTCAGAACCGTCGATTTCCACATTCCGACCATGATCAGGAACTCGCCGACGAACCCGTTCAGAAGCGGCAGTCCGATCGACGACATCGCGGTGATCACGAAGATCGTCGCGTAAAGCGGCATGATATTCGCGATTCCGCCGAAATCGGTGATCTGGCGCGTGTGGCGTCGTTCGTAAATGAACCCGACGAGCAGGAAGAGCGCGCCGGTCGAAACGCCGTGGTTGAGCATCTGGTAGAGCGCTCCCTGCATCCCCTGTTCGGTGAACGAGAACATTCCGAGGATGACGAAGCCCATGTGCGCGACCGACGAATACGCGACGAGCCGTTTGACGTCCGGCTGGACCATCGCGACGAGCGCGCCGTAGATGATTCCGACGATCGCCAGGACGATGAAAATGTACGCGTATTCGCGCGACTGATCGGGGAACAGCGCAAAGTTGAAGCGCATCAGGCCGTACGTTCCCATCTTCAGCAGGACCGCGGCAAGAATGACCGAACCGGCGGTCGGCGCGTCAGTGTGCGCGTCGGGCAACCACGTATGGACCGGGAACAGCGGAACTTTGATCGAGAAGGCGATCGCGAACGCCCAGAAGAGCAGCGAAGCTCCCTGACCTGCGACCAGCAGGTTTCCAGATTTCATCGCGTTCAGGATCGCGACGAAATCGAACGATCCGACACCGCCGTTCACTCCGGCGTACATGTAATAGAGCGCGATGATCGCGACCAGCATCAGCAGGGAACCGAACGCCGTGAAAATGAAGAACTTGACCGCCGAATAGATGCGGTTGTCGCCGCCCCAGACGCCGATCAGGAAGAACATCGGAACCAGCGACGCTTCGAAGAACAGGTAAAAGACGAGCAGGTCGAGCGACACGAACACGCCGATCATCGCGCTTTCGAGCAGCAACAGAAAGGCGTAGAACGCCGTCGCGCGCTTTTCGACCGCATGCCACGTCGAAACGACCGCGATCGGCATGATGAACGTCGTCAGGATCACGAGCCAGAAGCTCAGACCGTCGACGCCGATGTGGTAGTTCGTGTTGATCGCCTTGATCCAGGAAACGTTCTTTTCGAACATGAAGCCGCCCGGCGAAGTCGCCTGACCCGTGAACAGCAGCAGCGAGATCACGAAATTGACGAGCGTCAGGCCGAAAGTGATCCACTTCAGCTGGGCTTCCTGTTTCCAGAACATCTGGTGGCCGACGAGCGCGATCGCGCCGAACGCCGGCAGCAGGATCAGGATCGTCAAGAGATTTTCAGTGATGAAATCCATGGTGTTTGGTCCTTTGTTCGTCGTCAGTCGTCAGTTGCATTTCGATCGGGCAACTGACCAAGGACTACTGACAAAATGCTAACGAATCAGTTTCAATCCGTAATAAACGAAGTAGCCGATGACGACCAGCGCGCCGCACAGAATGAACGCCGCGTAGCTGCGCACGAATCCGACCTGGATGCGCCGGACGGTTCCGCCGAGCGCCGCGACAAGTTCGCCGATGCCGTTCACGAGTCCGTCAACGACGCCGAGATCGAATCCTTTCCAAAGGAAATTGCGCGACAGGTTCGTCAGCGGATCGACGATGTAGCCGTTGTAGAACTCGTCGACACGCCATTTGTCCTCGAGGATCTTCGGCATTTTCCTGAGTGGCGTCTTGCCGAACAACGCGATTCCGATCCCGATCCCCGCAAGCGCCAGGATCACCGAAACGACGGCGAGCGTCCGTTCGGTCGAAAGTTCCGCGGGATCGTGTTCGGCATGTTCAGCGGTTTTCGTGGATTCGCTCACGGCCTCTGATTTCGGCTCGCTCGCCAGAAAATGCTTGACCTCTTTCGTCTCCGAATGTTCGACCTTCTTGACGATGACCGGTTCGAGCGCCTCTTCAAAGTAATTGCCGACCGATCCGCCGCTCAGCGCGTACGGGATTCCGACGAGTCCGCCGACGGTTGAAAGCACGGCGAGAACCATCAGCGGCACGGTCATGTTCCACGGCGATTCGTGCGGTTTGAAGTCGGCCGGAAGCGCGTGATGATGTTCTTCCTCATCGTCGTCGCCGTGCGCGGCGTGGTCGTCGTCAGCATGGACCGACGCATACGCTTCGACTTCATGAATTTCGTCATGGAACCGCTCCGTTCCGAAGAACGTCATCCACATCAGGCGCGTCATATAAACGGCGGTCAGAACGGCGGTCGCGAGTCCGATGACCCAAAGGATCATGTTGACCGGAACGCCTCCGAGCATCGCGACCGATGCCGACGATTTGGTCGCGAAGGTCCGGTAGAGAATCTCGTCCTTCGAGAAGAACCCGGCACAGATCGGGATGCCGCAGATCGCCAGCCAGCCGGCGGCCATCGTGTAAAACGTCACGGGCATGTGCTTGCGGAGATTGCCCATCTTGCGCATGTCCTGCTCGTGGTGCATGCCGTGAATGACCGAGCCCGAACCGAGAAAGAGAAGCGCCTTGAAGAAGGCGTGCGTCATGACGTGGAAGATCGCCGCGATGAACGCACCGATCCCGCACGCGAGAAACATGTAGCCGAGCTGCGAAACCGTCGAATAGGCAAGTACTTTCTTGATGTCGTTCTGCGCGAGACCGATTGTCGCCGCGAAAACGGCTGTCGCGCAGCCGATGATCGCGACAATGAACATCGCCGTCGGCGCGTTCTGGTAGATGCCGTTGCAGCGGACGACCATGTAAACGCCGGCCGTGACCATCGTCGCGGCGTGGATCAGCGCGGAAACCGGAGTCGGGCCGGCCATCGCGTCCGGCAGCCAAGTGAACAAAGGGATCTGCGCTGATTTGCCGGTCGCGCCGATGAACAGAAGTACCGCCGCCGACGTGATGCCACCGGCGAAGATAACTCCCCACGTGAACGGATCAGCCGACATTTTCGCGATCGCGTCGAGCGCGCTCGGGACCGTTTCGCCGCCGATGACCTTGTCGTAGAACGAGATCGATCCGGTCATCGTGAAGATTAGGAACACGCCCATGAGCACGCCCCAGTCGCCGATGCGGTTCATGACGAACGCTTTCTTCGCCGCCTCGCGCGCTTCGTCCTTCTTGATGTAGTAGCCGATCAGCAGGTACGAGCAGAGCCCGACGCCTTCCCAGCCGACGAACATCAGCAGGAAGTTGTCCGCGAGGATGAGCGTCAGCATCGAGAACATGAACAGGTTCAGGTACGCGAAAAAGCGATAGAAACCCTTGTCCCCGTGCATGTAGCCGGTCGCGAAGACGTGGATCAGGAACCCGACGAACGTCACGAAACACGCGTAAACCGCGCTCAGGTGGTCCATTCCGAGACCGAAGTCCGCGCGGAACTGACCCACTTGCATCCAGGTCCAGAGATGATCGAGAACCGGCTTTTCGGCATGGAACGCACCACCGTCGGCGACGAACGCGATATAGAACGCGACGATCGTCGAAATAGCGATCGTGCCGCAGGCGACGACGCTGCTGAACAATTCGTTCTTGAGCTTGCCGCCGATCAGCCAGTTGATCACCGCACCCGCGAGCGGGGCGAAAATAATCAGACTAAGTAAGTTGTTTTCAGTCATTTGATTTCTAAAACAAAAACTCGTCGTCTTCGTTTTCCA
>JAKOSS010000123.1 GCA_029777145.1 Acidobacteriota bacterium
CTGCGAGAACGGAAAACGGTCGCCGTCTTGTGCAAACAGCCCTCGCCGACGGATCAGGATCGTTTTCGCACGGCGATCGACGGTCGTGATCTTGATCGGCGAGATCGCGACTGAAGCGAAAACGAACGTCAGCGCGCCGAGAAATGCGATTGCTCCAAGAAACATCAGGATCGTCAGCCCGCGCTGGAGCAGGCCTTGTCCGGGCGATCCGATGAATTGGTGCGGCGTGTTCCACGCGAACGTCAGGATGAGCAGCAGAACCCCGCCGAAAAGCGCAGCAAAGCCCGATCCCCACAGCCACACACTGACCGGCAGGTCATAGATCCTGATCGTGTCTTTCTTCTCCCGTATCAATTGCCGTTTCCTCACCCGTCGCCAGTTCGACGGCCGTCAGTTGTTTCCCCGCAAACTCATTTGCCGCAAAGACCAGCCGTCGCTCGTTCTCCTCGAAATGGCTGGCGACGCTGCCGATCCTCAGGAATTCGTGATTTATGAGTTCTATTCCGAACGACCAAACTTCGGCGCCTTCGTCGTCGCGTTCCTCGATCAGGCAAAATTGCGAGATCGTATCGAACCGGTAAACGCTCGTCGAGCGTCCGAAAAAGCCGAATTTTGTCCAAATAACGATCTGATTTTCGCGATCGATGACGACGCGCGTGATCGGAGCGCGTGAAATTATCCAGATGCCGACGCCGATCGCGATCACGCCGAACGCCAGTGTAAGCAGAACAACCACAGGCGGTTGCAGGTGCAGATCACGGAATCCGCCGAGCGCACCGTAGGCGAACGCTCCGCCGACGATGACGAACATCATCGCGAATATCCAGACGCAGCCCGGCGTCTCGCTGATCGTCAATTTGTCTCCTGCCCGCTGAATCCTCATGGTTTCGGATCCTCTTCGCCGGGGCCGAGTTCGTTTCCGAACGCCAGCCGGTTTATCTCTCTCGCAAGTTCCGGTGAGCGGGTGTGATCGAAGTACTTCGCGAGTTCGAGGTTCGGGCCGAGCCGGATCGAAGCGAGTAGTTTTCCGTCTTTCGCGTAGAAGGGTTGATGCAGATCAGCGAAGTCGTAAACTTCCAACCGCGTTCCCAAGAAACTGATCTCCTTGACCGCAAACGTCTTTGAGGCCGCATCGATCACGGTTACGGTTCGTGTGAAGAAGCCGAAGACGATCGCCACGCAGCCCGCGATGCCGAGCGCCGACGAGAACCCGAATTCGCCGTTGATCAGATCGAGCGCGCCGAACGCGAGCAATGCGGCGACCAACAAAACGAGCGGAACATTGACGAACCGCCAGTTTGTGATCGTGATCTTGCCGTCTTTGCGTTCAACTCTCGTCATATCAAGGGTTTAGTTCGTCCTGTGCCGGCGCGGGATCGAGCGATCTCGCGATCGAATCGTTCAGTTCGGCGATCAACGCCTCTTCGCGGTCGGAGTTGCCGATTATTCCGCTGAACAAGACGTGAGCCTCACCGCTACCGAGCGTTACCAGAGCTGAGTGGAATTCGATTCCGAACAGGCTCGTCGTCCTGATCTCCAAATACCTCGAAGCCAAATCCTCAAATCGGTAGATTGAATGTGATCGCTTCGTGATGCCGCGCTCGATCGTGATCATTCCGCGATTATCGAAATCGAATACCGTCGTTTTTTGATTTAAGAAGTTGAGGCTTGAGTAGAGGAGGAACGCCCCACTTATCAGGATCAGCGGATTGGAGTTGACCATTCCTGTCATCAATAGCCAAATGAACCAACCGATGATCCCCAAGATGGCCAAGTGAGTTCCTGGTCGTGAAACCGCCGACTGCTTGATCGCGATCCTGTTATTTTCACGTTTGACGGTATAGCGCATAGAGCATCGCGACCTCGATCTATGACGGAAGTTCTTTGTCGTATATCAACCCGTTGAGCGTACCGACAACGCCTTCCATATTCGCCAAACTGGAATCATCATTGATCGTCACGACAGTCCCGTCGCGGAACGTCGCCGTCAACATGCCGGTTCGTGCGTACAGCCGCTGACTCGACGGTTTGTCACAGGTTATCGGCGAATTCAGTTCGTTGAAAAGAAAGACCTTCTGGTTAGAGGCAAAAAGGGTTCTGTGTTTGACGAGGATCGATCGATCCTGAACGTCGATCGTCAGCGAAGTCCTCTCGAAACTGCTCAAGTAGTAAAGGGCCACGATAAACGCGACGCACCATCCAACGGGCGCCGAGAGCTTTCCGAACACGATTGTAGCGACAATTTGCGAAATTCCGGCGGCGATGAGGAGCAGCAGGACGAATCCGCGCAGTTGCGAATCGAGTTCCTCTCGAACCGTGTACTTGCTTCCTTTTTGATCAATCTTGATCATCGCGCATGTTCAAGACGTTGGATTGACGGTCGATCAGATCATATTGCGCCGGCAAGGTCTTCGAAATCCTCGATCGAGGGCAATTCAGAAAGGTCTTTGAGGCCGAACTGGATCAGAAAGTCCTTCGAGGTTCCGTACATCATCGGACGCCCGACCGTTTCCTTGCGTCCTTTTGCGGTGATGAGTTTCTTGTCGAGCAGGGTCTTGATCGCCGACGCCGATTGCACGCCGCGGATCTCGAGAATTTCCGGCACCGTGACCGGCTGTTTGTAGGCGATGACCGCGAGCGTTTCGAGTGCGGCGAGTGAAAGCTTCGCGCTCGGACGGGTTTTGAGATATTGGCGGACCTCTTCGTGATATTCCGTTCGCGTCGCGATCTGCCAGCCGCCCGCGATCTCTCGCAACTGCAGCCCACCGTCGCGCGTTTCGTACTCGCGCTGGAGTTCCTCGACCGCCGCCCGGATCGCGTCCTTGTCCTCTTCAAGAACTTCCGCCAGAGTTTTCATCGTCACCGGTTCGTCGGCAACGTAAACCAGCGCCTCGACGATCGAGACGAGTTCCGACATTTCCCGGGATTTTCTTTCTTCAGTCTCCATTTAATCCGCACAAGTGGGGCGACCACATAGGCACATAGGAACACATAGAATGAGCGTCAATTCGCCAAACGCAGGACCACGTCGCCGAACGTCTGTTTCTGAGTCAGTTTGACGCTTTCGGTGCGCACGATCTCGAGTACGGCGATGAACGCCGTCACGAGTTCGCGACGTGTGTCGAACCGCTCGAAAAACTCCATCAAACTGATCGGATGCCCATCCGACAGAAGCGCTTTGAGACTCTTTATCATCTCCGCGAGGCTGATCTCCTCGCGCTCTATCTCGAGCCTGATCTCGTCCTTGCGCCGGGCAAGTATCTTCTGAAAAACGGTCAGCAAATCGAAAACGCCGGCGCTGATCTCGGCATTGTTGTCGTCCGATTCGATCCGTCCGCGAGGAAAGACCGCCTGTTCGACGGTCGACCGCTCATACAGCATCTGCGCCGCGTTCTTGAACTTCTCGTATTCGAGCAGTCGGTCGACAAGTTCCTTGCGCGGATCCTCCAATTCATCCTCATCGAGGTCCGAATTTACTTGCGGCAGCAGCATCCGCGACTTGATCTCGATCAGCGTCGCGGCCATCACCAGGAAGTCGCCGGCGACCGAAATATCGAGCGACTTCATCAACCTGATGTATTTGAGATACTCGTCGGTGATGCGCGCGATCGGGATATCGAAGATGTTCGCCTGCTCCTGTTTGATCAGAAAAAGGAGAAGGTCGAGCGGCCCGGCAAACTCGCCGAGCTTGATCTTCAGTTCATCGCGCGATTCGCGCACGATCTGCGGCTTTTCCTTGAAAAAGTCGAAGCTGAGTTGTTCGGTTTGAACCTGCATCGGACAAGGTTTCGGGTGCCGGAATAGGATACTTTAGAAGCGAAATCGGAACAAGGAACGCGGTCTCAGAAGTATTTGTTTTCGCGGAGGTAAATGATGTAGTCGGTGACCGCCGGCGTGTGGCCTTCCGACCGGAGGATCGTGTTGATGTTTCCGCGGTGCGTTGCCGAATGAAACAGGACGTGCGCCAGCATTTCACGGTAGTTGTTCTCGCGCCAGTCGCCCTCGCTCGTGCGGTATCGCGCCGTGATGTCGAGGCCTTCGTCATCGAATTTCCGCAAAAGCCGTTCGTATTTTTCGGCCGCGTCGCGGGCGGCGTTTCCGCATTCTTCAAGCGTCAGAATCGGCCAGAAATCGAAACCCTTTGAATCTTTGCCGTAGAGCCGTTCGAAATACTCGAGCTCGGTCGTGACGATATGCGAAAGCACCTTGATCGATTGCTCGGAGTTCGAATCTTTCAACGTCGTGACGACGCGGCGATTCGCCCAATCGTTCCACGCGAAAAGCTGTCTGAGATGTTCGATGGTATTCATTGTCGATTCCCTGAATTTCGGAATAGCTGACAGATGATAGCTGGCCGGCGTTCGATTTCAACGGATCGAAACTCAGATGTCAGCTGGGTTCGATCTGCAAATTCTGTCGTTCAACCCTGCACACGCGCGTCGCGAAGGAACTGTACCATTTCTCGTAGCCGTCGCGTTGGGCGATCCGGTGTTCGGCGTGGTCCTTCCAACGACGTATAGATTCCTCGTCGCGCCAGTAACTGACCGTGATCCCGATGCCGTCGCGCGCATGTTCGATCCCGAGGTAGCCGTCCTGTTCCGCTGCAAGCTCGATCATGCGCTCGGCCATTTCGTCATAGTCGTCGTCGACGTCGGTTCGCAACGACGTAAAGATCACGGCGTAATACGGCGGATCGGGAGTCATTGCCATTTGCGATTGCGGATCGGTGATTTCGGATTTCATGTGATCTATTAAACTGAGCGCAATGGAATCTGGAATTTGGAATCCATGGAATTCGCGGCTCTACGCCGCGATCAGTTCCATCGCCTTTTCGATGGGTCGCGCGAGAACCGCCTTGTCGCCGACCTCGACGATCGGCCGTTGGAGCAGTCCGGGATGGTCGATCATCGCCTTGATCACCTCATCATCCGGAGTATCCTTCGTCAGGCCGAGTTCCTTGAATGCCGCCTCGCCCTTGCGAAGGACCTCGAACGGCCTCAGTCCGGCTTTTTTCAAAAGAAGACGCAATCGATCGTCATTCAACGGATCGATGAAATAGTTGACACGCTCAAAATCGATGTTGTTTTCACGAAACAACTTGGCCAGATTACGGCACGTCGTTCAAGTAGGTTTTTCGTAAACGGTAATTTTCATAACAGTGGTCAGTAGTCAGTGGTCGGTGGTCGGTAGTCGGTAGGAGGCAGTAGGCAGTAGAAGGAAAACTTGACGAAACAATTCGAAAACTTCGATCTTTTCATTTGTCTGACCACTGACCACGGCTCACAGTCTGTCGCCTGCCCGGGTTTCGACGAGCTCCTCATCGTCGCGCAGACAGAACAATTTGGATTTCGTCACGAACCGGACGCCGAGCGGGATCTCGAGCGAGAACGACGCGCCGCGTCCGGGGACGACGTCGATCGTCAATTCGGTGTGTTTCCACGCCTCGAACTGATCCTTCGCGATGTAGAAGTCGCAGCCGTCGATCTCGCCGAGCCAAACGTCCGCCGGGCCGACGATGAACTCGTCCTTCGGAAAGCACATCGGCGACGACCCGTCGCAGCAACCGCCCGATTGATGAAACATCAACTCGCCGTGTTTCGCCCGCAGGACGCCGATGACTTCCTTTGCTTTGTCTGTTACAAGCACTCTTGCAACGGCTTTCATACCCATTACTATTTGAAAACCAACTCGCACGCAGCGTCTTTCGGGCATTCGCTGCACTTGTTCTTTCTGACTTTGGTGATGGTCCCATCCGGGGCCTTGATATAACACATCGCGTAATACTGTGCGCCTGACTGCACCGGGGTCTTTGTTGACGTCGGCCTCGGGGTAGGCGTCGATGTCCGCGTCGGTGCCGCCGTCGGAGTCCGAGTCGGGGTACGAACGGGCATCGTCGTTCCGGTCGGCTGCACGACCACCCGCGTCGCCGTTGGCGTCGGACCGGGCGTTTCGGCCGAATTGTCTGGCGTCATTTCCGTATTGGCCGGATTTGTCGCGCGATTGTTTGAACCCGAATCGTCGTCGGTCGGAGCGGGACTTTGGCTCGCGACCGGTGACGTCTCCGGTGACGGCTGAAGATTTGTGACGATCCCGGAGTTGTCGTTGCGTATCGTTCTATCCCGATTCCATATCGTGAACGCGATGTAGAGTCCGACGCCGCTGACCGCCACGATCAGAACCGTGATCACGGCAAGCGCCACGACATACCTGCGATTTCCACCCGCCGGTTTTGCGGCCGTCGGCGGTGCGACGACCGCGCCGGCACTTTCGACCGGTGTCGACGTCGGGAACATTTCCGTTTTCAGATACGATCCCCGGCTCGCGCCGAACGTGTTTGCCGGAGCGGGCATATCGCCGCTTGTGACCGGAAGATCTTCCGCCGTGAACCTTTCGGTAACCTCGAAGCTCACATCCGGTGCCGGCGGTGATACTGAACCCGCGTCGGACGTGATCTGTCCCGCCGTGTTCGGCGGAATGATGAGAAGATCGGTCTGGGCCTGCGACAGTTTTTGATCGCCTGTTGTGACCGGGATGTTCGTTTCGATCGTCGACAGCCCGGCGCTGACTCTCTGCAGCGCTTCCTTCATCTCGCGCGCCGAAGAAAATCGGGCGTCGCGTTCGAAGGCCATTGCCTTCATCAGCCACTAGGAAACGCCGGCCGGCAATTCGGGATTAAGTCCATCGGCCTGGCCAGTTCGTCGACACCGCGTTCCCAGATCCCCAACGCCCGTTGCGTGACATCGACCGGAGCGCGATTTGTCAGAAGATGATAGAAGGTCGCGCCCGCGCCGAAAACGTCGCACCGGGCATCGGTATCTTGCTGCAAGAACGGTTCCGCCTTGTCCCGATGCTTGAGCAGCACGAACTCCCGAAAGACCGGAGCAATGACCCGCAAGACCTGCTCGAGCGGGGCGTAATCCAGAGTTGCGGCCAGAAAAGTACTCTGCGACATCGGCGAACTCTTCTCGGAGCTGCGGGCGATGCCGAAATCGAGCAGCTTGATCTTATCCCGATCGTTAAGCTTCAGATTTTGCGGCTTGATATCGCGATGGATGATTGGCGGGACGAGCCCGTGAAGAAACTCGAGAGCATCAAGCAATTGATAGATCCATGGCGAGACCTCTTCGAACCGGAACGGTGCCCCGCGTTTCTCGAGCAGGCTCGCGAGATCCTCTCCCTGGACGAATTCCATTACGAGAAACCAACCGCCGTTCTCGGAAAAGTAGTCTGTAATGTCGGGAACTGCCTCGTGCTTGGCTTTGACGAGGGAATCGGCTTCGCGCTGGAAAGCCATGCGGATCAAATCGCGCTGCGTGTCATCGGTCGCATTCTCGGGTTCGAGGGTTACTTGTTTGACGGCGACAGTCTTGTTGAGCCGCTCATCCGTCGCCTGGTACACCGAACCCATGCCGCCCTGCCCGAGATGACGGACGATCCGGTACCGCTGCTGTAGAACGGAATCTTTTGTGAGCATCCTCAAACGATACGGACGCCGTCCGTTTTCCCAACGGCAAGAACCTCACCGGTCGGGAAAACGGGGCGACGTCGATCCGCAATCCTAATTCCGCGATCCGAAATCAGAAAAATCCCATCGCCTTCTTGTCGTACGAGACAAGCATGTTCTTGTTCTGGCGATAGTGATCGAGCATCATCTTGTGCGTCTCGCGTCCGAAGCCCGACTTCTTGTAGCCGCCGAACGGGGCGTGTGCCGGGTAGTTGTGGTAGCAATTGACCCAAACGCGGCCGGCCTTGATAGCCCGCGGAATACGGTACAACTGATGGGCATCGCGAGTCCAGACGCCGGCGCCCAGTCCGTAGAGCGTATCGTTCGCGATCGCGATCGCGTCGGCTTCGTCCTTGAACGTCGTGATCGACGTTACCGGTCCGAAGATCTCTTCCTGGAAGACGCGCATTTTGTTGTGGCCCTTGAGCAGCGTCGGTTTGATGTAGAACCCGCCTTCGAGTCCCTCGTTCTTCTGGGCTTCGCCGCCGCACAGAACCTCGGCGCCTTCATCACGTCCGATCTGGATGTAATTGAGGATCTTTTCATACTGATCCTCGCTCGCCTGCGCTCCGATCATCGTTTCCGGATCGAGCGGATGGCCCATCTTGATCGCTTTCGTGCGTTCGATGACGCGTTCGATGAACTTGTCGGCGATCGATTCCTGTACAAGAATGCGCGACGGGCAGGTGCAGACCTCGCCCTGATTCAGCGCGAACAGGGCGGCGCCTTCGAGGCATTTGTCGAAGAATTCGTCGTCGGCTTCCATCACGCTCTCGAAAAAGACGTTCGGCGATTTGCCGCCGAGTTCGAGCGTGACCGGGATCAGGTTCTGCGACGCGTACTGCATGATCAGGCGTCCGGTCGTCGTCTCGCCCGTGAATGCGACCTTCGCGATCCTGTCGGAAAGTGCGAGCGGCTTTCCGGCTTCCGGTCCGAAGCCGTTGACGACGTTGACGACGCCAGGCGGGAGCAGATCTTGAATTAGTTCCATCAGGACCATGATCGAGGCCGGTGTCTGTTCCGCCGGCTTGACGATGGTCACGTTGCCGGCCGCGAGCGCCGGAGCCATTTTCCACGTCGCCATCAGCAGCGGGAAGTTCCAGGGAATGATCTGCGCGACGACGCCGAGCGGTTCCTTGATATTGATCGAGAGCGTGTTCGCGTCGAGTTCGGTCGCGTCGCCTTCTTCCGCGCGGATGACGCCGCCGAAATAGCGGAAATGATCGATCGCGAGCGGCAGGTCAGCAGCCATCGTCTCGCGGATCGGTTTGCCGTTGTCCCACGTCTCGGCTCGCGCGAGCATTTCGAGGTTCTGCTCCATGCGTTCCGCGATCTTCCAGAGGATGTTGCTGCGTTCGGTCGCCGACGTCTCGTTCCAGGTCTCGGCCGCTTTGTGCGCGGCGTCGAGCGCGAGTTCGATGTCCGACTCGTTGGAGCGCGCAATCTTCGTGAACGGTTTGCCGTCGACCGGCGAAATGTCGTCGAAATACTCGCCGCTACGCGGAGCGATCCACTCACCACCGATGAAATTCTCATACTGTTCCTTGAACTTCGGAACATCGTACGTCTTTCTTACTGCGTCCATATTCGTACTCCTTGTCTGAATGAAAACCTGCCGGAGTTGCCTCCGGAAAATTGCCTCGGTCGGGGTTGCTTTTGTATGCCCGATTTTAGCACTTTTTGTTTGAGGATTGAAGAAATCAGTGGTCAGTGGTCAGTGGGCAGTGGTCAGTGGTCGGTGGTCGGTGGCCAGTGGTCGGTGGTCGGTGGTCGGTGGTCGGTGGTCAGTGGTCAGTGGTCAGTGGTCGGTGGTCAGTGGTCAGTGGTCAGTGGTCAGTGGTCAGTGGTCGGAGTTTGGAGTTTGGAGTTCCGCGTTTACGCGGTTGTCGTGTACATGTTCAAGATTCAACGAAATCGCAAATCTAAGATCGCAAATCCAAGATCGGAGATCTAAGATCGCAAATCGCAAATCGCAAATCGCAAATGGAATGGGACGCTCGCGCTCCAGTCAATCGCAAATCGCAAATCGCAAATCGCAAATGGAATGGGACGCTCGCGCTCCAGTCAATCGCAAATCGCAAATGGAATGGGTCGCATGCGCTCCAGTCAATCGCAAATCGCAAATCGCAAATCTAAAATCTAAAATCTAAAATCGAATCGCTCCAACGACGCCCATTTTCGAGTAAACGTCGTCGAGCGTCGCGCGGGCGATGACGCGGGCTTTTTCGGCGCCTTTCTTGAGGATCTCGTTGAGATGCGCGTCGTCGAAATCCTTGACGCGTTCCTGAAAGGGCTTCATGAACTCGACGACCGCGTCCGCCAGTTCAGTCTTGAGATGCCCGTATCCTTTGCCCTGAAAATGTACCTCGATCTCGTTCGCCGACTTTCCGGTCATCAGGTGATACATGGTCAGCAGATTGTGGATCGCCGGCCGCGTTTCATCAAAGACGATCGTCGTTCCGGAATCGGTGACGGCACGTTTGATCTTCTTCGCGATCGTGTCCGGATCGTCGAGCAGAAAGATCGACGCGTTCGGGTTGTCGTCCGATTTCGACATCTTCTTCGCCGGATCCTGCAGCGACAGGATGTTCGCGCCGACCGGCGGGATGAACGGTTCGGGGACGACGAACGCCGTGCCGTAATCGCGGTTGAAGCGCTCCGCAAGATCGCGGGAAAGTTCGAGATGCTGTTTCTGGTCCTTGCCAACCGGTACCAGATGCGTTTGATAAAGCAGGATGTCGGCGGCCATCAGGATCGGATACGTGAACAATCCGACGCCGGCGCGTTCGCGGTTGCCCTTTCCCTTGTCCTTGAACTGCGTCATCCGCTCGAGTTCGCCCATCCGCGCGAGGCAGGACAGCACCCACGCCAGTTCGGCGTGTTCCGAAACATCCGATTGGACGAAGATCGTCGAGACCTCGGGATCGATGCCGGCGGCGAGATAGATCCGCGCCAGATCGAGTGTTTTCTGGCGAAGCGTCGCCGGATCCTGCGGCAGCGTGATCGCGTGCAGGTTGACGATGCAGTAGAAACTTTCGTAGTCGTTCTGGAGTTCGACCCAATTGCGGAGCGCACCGAGATAGTTGCCGATGTGCAGGCTGCCTGTCGGCTGCGCACCGCTGAAGATACGTTTTTTCATACAGTTAGAACCAAGGCGTGAAAAGCAGGTACCTGACCAGCTTCGCGAACGGGTACATGATCGCACCGATCACGCCGAAATAGAGCAGCGCCATCAGGATCAGAAAACCGTAGTGCTCGAGCATGTCGAAGATCGGCTGGAAACTTGCGGGCAGAAACGTTGACAAGACCTTGCTTCCGTCGAGCGGCGGAAACGGCAACAGATTGAAGACCGCCAGTGAAACGTTAAGGAAGATCATGTACCAAAGGAGCGTCATCAGGATCTGGAGAATCCCGCCGGATTCGAGGATGCCGGCGTTGAACACGCCGGTTTCGAGCAGCGTCTTGAAGATCGCGAATCCGACCGTCGCGAGGATGAGATTTGCACCGATCCCGGCGATCGAGACCATCACGTTCGCCTGCCTGTACTTCGTCCATTTACGGGGATTGACAGGGGTTGGCTTGCCCCAGCCGATCAGCGGAATGCTCGCCACCGCTCCGCCCATCGCGCCGAAGACGAATCCGAGGATCGGGATCAAAAGCGTTCCGATCGGATCCGTATGCGCGACCGGGTTCAGCGTTACGCGGCCGAGCATGTACGCCGTGTCGTCGCCATAGCGGTAGGACATCCATGCGTGGCCCGCTTCGTGCGCCGAGATC
>JAKOSS010000124.1 GCA_029777145.1 Acidobacteriota bacterium
ACAAGGGAATGAAAGGGGCTAAAGAGGAATTCGACGAAGCCGTTCGGGTGGATCCGGGCAACGGTTGGGCGTTGCTATCGCGAGGCGATTATTTCTTTGACAAGTCCGAGTATCAACAAGCGATCGATGACTACTCGAGAGCGATTGAACTTTCCAATTCCAGTACAAATGGCCGCTACAGAAGAGGAATCGCCTACTTCAAGCTCAAACGATACAAGGAAGCGATCAGCGATTTCGAGATGTTGGTTCAAAGTGGTAAGCAGAAAGGCTACGAAATTGGCACGCTTGAGTGGTTGGCAAACGCGTATGATAAGTCCGGAGAAAAGGTGAATGCGAATTCGATCCGATCCGTCGTTTCAGCGTGGAAGGTTATACGCCTGGTTCCCGAAACTGTGTCCCTTCCTGGAGAGAGCGTAGTCAACGGTCGACCAACAAGGGTCGCCCTCCCGGAGTTTCCAACGGATGTTCGCAAGTCCGGATTATCGGGTGATGTTGAGGTCGAAATTGCTGTTGATGAAAACGGAAACGTATTTTCCGCCAAGGCAACCAGTGGACCTGGATTACTTCGAAAATTCGCCGAGGAAGCAGCATTGCGCTGGAAGTTCACGCAGACGATTCGGAATGGATCGGCGGTTAAGGCAACTGGGCGAATTGTTATGGTTTTCCGCTCGTAGTTCGCAGAATTTTTCGTCTACGGGACGTCAGTTCAAAATAACATCCGGGAAGGAGTATATGGACTACGCTGCATTCAAACAAAAATACGCCGGCAAGAAATACGACTACGATGGGGTTCACGGCTACCAGTGCGTCGACCTCGTGAAGCTCTGGGCGAAAGAGGGCTGGAAGCTGACACCGGAATCCGTCGGACACTCGACGGGCTACGCGAAGAACGTCTTCATATTTACCGACTCGATGCTCAAGGACAACGTCGTCACCAGGATCGCGAACAAGCCGAGGTTGGTGCCGCCGCAAGGGGCGATCATCGTCTTTGACTCCGCCAATTCCAACGGATCGGGACATATCGCGATCGTCGAAAGCGCGACTCTGAAAGAAGTCGTTGTATTGGAGCAAAACGGCGGCTCGGGCAACGGTTCGGGCACCGGAACAAATGCGATCCGGGTCAAGAAGTATGGCTACGGAAGCAACGGATCGGTTGTCGGGGCAGTACTCGGATGGCTCGTCCCGAAGAAGGGAGCGGCAAACGGCGCTTCGGGCGGCGGAACGGTGACAAATACCAGATACGTATGACGCAACTTTCAAGGGAAGAATTATGTTCAACAAAGGTATTCTGATCAGAAACTTCTTTTCGATGATCGTGCTGATCGCGATCGCGCAGGGCACGTCGGTTGCGGTAGACGCGCAAACGCGGAAGCTCGACAGGCCGGTGACGGCAGACTCTCAGAAGCGGGTCGCGCTGGTGATCGGCAATGCGGCTTACACGAAGGCGAAACCGCTCGCCAACCCGGCGAACGATGCGGCCGACATGTCGGCAACGCTCAAGACGCTCGGGTTCGACGTCGTCTTCGGTGTGAACCAGAACAAACGGCAGATCGAAACGCTGATCCGCGAGTTCGGGACGAAGCTAGCAGCGAACGGCGGAGTCGGGCTTTTTTACTACGCCGGCCACGGGATCCAGGTCGCTGGGGAAAATTACCTCGTTCCGGTCGACGCCGACATCCCCGAAGAGGACGAGGTGCAGTATTCGGCAGTGCCTATCTCGCTCGTTTTGACAAAGATGTCCTCGGCCAAGAACGAACTGAACATCGTCATCCTCGACGCCTGCCGCAACAATCCGTTCGCCAGGTCGTGGCGCGGTTTTCGTGACGGCGGAAACTCGGACGGACTGGCAAAGATCTCGCCGCCGACCGGAACGCTCGTGCTATACGCGACCGAGCCGGGCAAGGTCGCCTCGGACGGATCAGGGCGCAACGGTCTTTTCACCGAATCGCTGCTCAAACAAATCAGGCAGCCGGGACTCGAATACGACCAGATGGTCAAGGCCGTATCGGCCGACGTTTGGCAGAAGTCTGGCCAGAAGCAGCTGCCTTGGAAGGAGGGAAACGCGCTCCAGGACTTCTATTTTTCCAAAACAACATCCGGCGCGACGAAGTCAGGGCCGGAACCCCAGATTACCGCAACGACCGCGGCGCAGCAGGAACGGGAAGCCTGGGATCTTGTGAAGAACTCGAACGATCCGGGTGATTTCCGCATTTATCTCAAGGAATTTCCTACAGGCGCCAACGCCGGCAGCGCGCGGATAAGGCTCGAACAGCTCGTCTGGCAGTCGGCGAAGACATCTTCCGACAAGGCCAAGGTTCAGGCGTATCTGGACGAGTTCCCGAACGGGGCCAACGCCGCGGCGGCAAGGATCAAACTGCGGCAACTGGAATCAGCTTCGAACGTTACAAATCCGGGCGGCGGAACGACCGAGGTCACGAAAGGTACCTCGCGCAAATCCGCGCTCGGGATCGAGATGGTCTGGATCCCGCCGGGCGAGTTTATGATGGGATCGACGCCCGACCAGATCTCAGAGGCGCTGTACGA
>JAKOSS010000125.1 GCA_029777145.1 Acidobacteriota bacterium
AGTTCGCTGATCTGGTCCTTTGGAAGGGGTTTCGACAAAAGAAATCCCTGACCGTAGTCGCACCCGAGATTCCGGAGCAGCCGCAGCTGATCTTCTGTCTCGATACCCTCGGCGATCACTTTCATCTGCAGATTTTTTGCGAGCGATACGATCGTCTGCAGGATCTCCGAGTTTTCGCCGTGCGACCCGACAACATAAACGAACGACCGGTCGATCTTGAGCGTGTCGAAGGGAAGCGAGTGCAGTTGGCTCAGACTCGAATAACCGGTCCCGAAATCATCGATCGAAAGCTGAACGCCGAGGCTCTTCAAATTCGACAACATTCTTACAGTTTGTTCAACATCGTCCATTGCGGCGCTTTCGGTGATCTCGAGTTTCAGAGACGACGGTGAGATCTTCGAAGCATTAATAGCATCGTCGACGTCGACCAGCAAACTTTGAAAGCTCAGATGCTTGCCCGAAATGTTGACGCTCATCACGAGATTCTTTGTATCGAACGACATCCGCTGCCATTCGGCGAGCTGCGCGCAGGTCTCTTTCAGAAGCCACGTCGTGATCGGGACGATCTGCCCGGTGTCCTCGGCGACCGGAATGAATTCCCCCGGCGAAATGAATCCGCGCTCGCGATGGAACCACCTGAGCAGCGCTTCGAAGCCGATGAGCGAACCGTCAGCGAGCGAAATCAAGGGCTGGTAATGAATGACGAGTTCGTTGCGTTCGATCGCGAACGGCAGTTCGGACTCGATCCGCGCCAGTTGTACGAACCGCTCGCGAAGCTCTCGATTGAATCGTTCGACACCCGATCCTCGATTCTTGGCATGGTGCATCGCGATGTCGGCGTCGCGGAGGATCTCTTCCGGCGTGCTGTAGTCGGGATCGCAAGGGGCGATTCCGATGTTGATGCCGATGTTGATCTTATTGCCCGAGAGGGAAAACGGCTGCGAGATCTTCTGATGGACTTTCCAAGCCACCTTCTCGGCCTTGTCGAATGTCGAAAGTCCATTGATGATGATCGCGAATTCGTCGCCGCCGAGCCGGGTGACCATATCCGTCGGCCGTACGGTTTTCAGGAATCGCTTCGCGACGATCATCAGCACCTTGTCGCCGATCGTGTGTCCGAGGCTGTCGTTTATCTTCTTGAATCGCGCGAGGTCGACGAAGAGAACATACGAATCGGAAGTGCCGCTTTCACGATTGGCGGCGATCAACTGTTTGAGGTGCTCTGCGAATGCGGCGCGGTTCGGCAGGCCGGTCAGCGCGTCGTGAAGCGCGGCATGCTCGAATTCCTGCCGGCTCTTCCGGAGCGCCTTGGTCGCTTCTTCTTCGATCTTCAGTAGGGCCGACAATTCGGCAGCATATTGCTCGGCTTCACTTGCGCGCTGCGATTCGGCCTCCGCCTTTTCCTGGACCGCGAGTTCGGCCTGTTCGATCGACTCGGTCATCTCCGAGATGATCTTTCGATATGCAAAAAAGAAGATCCCGAGAGCGATCAGCGACACCGCGATTGCCGCCGGATCCGCGTATGAGAAGAGCTTGAAGATAACCGCTGCCAGCGCCGCTCCAACGAACTGGGTGATCGCAATCGCCGACCCTTCTTCGATCCAACCAGAAATGAACCGAGTGCCGAGTTTTTGAGAATAATAAACCGCGGCGAGCAGTGACGTTACTACAAACTGGAATATCGTAAAAAGCCCAAGGACCACGATCAGCTTTGAGGTCGTAGCGAAGTTCGTCTGGCTTTCGATCGCCCCGTTAAGGAAACGTGTAGCGAGAGTTGCCGCTGAAATTGAAATCGAGACCATTCCAACGCTGTAGCCGATAGCAAACTGGCTAAACTTAACCCCCTTCAGCTTAAAGTAGAGGCAACTCAACAGCATCTCTACGGCACCGGCCAATACGGCGGCCTCACCACCATAAAGCAGGAAAACCAGGAAGATCGCTGCATCCGAGAAGCTTAATATAATTTTCGATTTTGGTAGGCTCAGACTCAGACGCGGAGCAACAAGCACCGCGACCAAAAACAGTAATACAAAGGTCGGTGTGAACTTTGCGTGCTCAAAGCGGAAGATTGCGGCCGTAAAGCACAACGTGCCGATCGCTGCAATCGAGAACCTAAATATCGTTTCGCTTTTCTTAAGAGACATTCACGAGAGTGGGCGGTTGGAATGAGGCATGTTGGGAATGCCAAACAAAGTTTATCATTTGTCGGCAAATTTGCGCTAGATTTTTTGTGAGGCAAATGAAAAAGAGTCGAACAATTCGTGTTCGACTCTTTTTCGCGGGAGCTGCTCAACCACGAGGGTGGAGACTCTAGTCCGTAAGGATGATGCCGCAATCAACAGGGCCTTCGTTCTTGTCGTCGGCAAATGTAACGATAACACCAGTAAAGGTAACGATGACGCCGGTGAATGTAACGATCACGCCGTTGTCTACCTTCGTGTTGGTGTCCGACTGCTCTGAACAGGTCGGGTTCTTTGAGCCGTCGCTGCTCAAATCGCCGAGAATTATTCCTGCGTTTGCGAAGCTGGAAAGAACTAACAAAACGATGGCCAGAACTGTACCTTTGTAAAAACCCTTTTTCATAATCTTTGTCTCCTTTTTTATCGACTGATCTTGTCCTTCATCGTTTCAATTAGCATGCCAATCAACCTGTCGTGCATTGGATGGCACGTAAGTACAACATTCACAATGGCTTACCGAACGACTGAATGTATGGCAGACGGGGATGTTGGAATGTAACTTACGGTAACAACTAACCGCTGGTTCGTGGAGGTGATCTGCTAAGTGCTGTGAAATAAGAGACTTAGTTATGGAGCGTAGTGTTACATTTGTAATCACTGATTATGAAGTATGCACATCAATGTCGGAGGATTGAGATCCTGCTGGCAAATTGATGCGTCGGAGCGCTGAAATGTATCTCGGATCGTCAGAAAATTGATGCCACACGCCGGACAAATCAATTGAGATCAAGTCAACATCGCGAGCCGTTATCGCCTTCTCCAAGTAATCGAAGGCCTCATCGATTCTGCCAAGTGGAATTAGGATTCGCGCAATCTTCAACGCGGAGGCCGATTCGTTCTCAGCCAGGCGCAAGATATCATCAATCGACTGTTTGGCATTTTCATGATCATTCTTCAGCGCGTGAATGTAACCTAAGAACGAAATCGTCTCCAAGTTGACATTTACATATAGCGATCGTTTCACCAACGTTAGAGCTTCGTCGAGGCGTCCGAGCTCTGAATACGTAGCCGCAAGAAGTACAAGGACAATGTAGTTGTCCGGCGCCAGCTCTAGCGCTTCAGATAAACACGTTGCAGCGCTTTCAAGTTGTCGCATCTTAAAGAAAGTTCGCCCAGTTCTAATAAGCGACTGCACTGAAATCGGATCAATAGAGGTGATTTCGCGCATCTCGCTAAGAGCTTCGCCGAATCGCTTGAGGCTCAACAAAGCGCTTGACAGTCGATATCTCGCCAGGAGGCAACCAGGATTAATCGATATTGCACGACGGAAATGTTCGAGCGCTGTTTCGAAATCCCAATCAAGATATAGCGCCTTTCCTCCAAGCATTGAATAGTACGTGTCATCATGACCTTTGAGATCGGCGGCAATCAGCAAGATTGGCGCTATTGTCTCGGCTGTTTCACTGTACGCACGATAATCACAGCAAAACATCGTGATATAGGTCTCTGCAAGCTCAACATATGACGCAAGATGTGTCGGGTCATGTCTTATCGAATCATTGAGTAAATCTACAGCTTTGTTAAGGTCAGCCTTTGTTGCCTTTTCGTGAAAGTGTTTTGCCTTGAGGTAGAGTCGGTACGAGTCAAAATTGTTCGTATGTTGGCCGAACTTTCGCGCGCTCGACAAATTGACGCGTTTCGAGATCTCGGTTGTCACCGCTGACACGGCCTCCTGCTCAACGGAGACGAATTGCGGCTCGGGACCAGTGAAGTTCTGTCCCCACACGAGATCTCCGCTTGAACAATCGATAATTTCACAGTTCAGGTAGATTTGATTTCTGACGATGCGCATTCGTCCTTGGACAATATACGTGACACCGAGTCGGCGGTAAATTTCTTCGGTGGAAAGCTCTTCCTTAGCGATACGAGCGGCCGTATCTCGTGCAAGTACCCGCAAGTTACTAAGTCGAGCCAACGTATTTGTAAGTTGAAAATAAACGCCTTCTGAGAGGTAGTCGTTTTCAGGGTCGCCGCCGGCGATCGTGAAAGGGAACACGGCGATTGAATTGCGCATTGACCGGCGCTCAGTTGCGAGTCCGTCGGTTGCACTGACCCACTTTTCCTCACTGACCTTTTTGAGCGGGCCGATGAATCTGTATCCGACACCGGGGACCGTTTCGATGCACGGCAGTTTGCGGGTATCGCCGAGAACCCGCCGGATCTTCGAAATATGCACCGGCAGATTGCCTTCTTCCACGAAACTGCCGTTCCAGACGATTCCGAGGATGTCGTCCTTCGACACGACGTTGCCGTGGCGTTCGATCAAAAGCTGTATGACGTCAAATGACTTCGGCGTAAGGTCAAGGAAAAGGCCGTTTCTGATAACACGGCGCTCCTCGATGTTTATCAGCCAGTCACGACAAGAAAAGATCGGCATATGGAAGTGCAGTCCGTCTAGAGTGACTCGAGAAATACCTGAGCGTTGGACGCATCATAGCACAGAGCCTCAGAAAGGCAATACTTTCCATCATTTAGAACAATTTAAGTGGATTAAGGACTGTTCGCGACGGCTGATTTATTCTGAAGGCCAATTGAGTGAGTCAGCAGCAAATCCGGGGTCGCCGATGCCGATTCGGTCCAGCCGGTTCGGCAAAGCAAGCGGTTTTGGTCGCAGTAAGCTGCGGACTACCCACCTCAACGACTGACCGATCCTTGCTTCACTCACTCCTCACCAAAGGCTGGCCGTCCGCGAGGGCGGCCGCTTTATTTTCGGCGCGACAATCGCCGAAGCGCGCTGATCGCGTCCGGCAAAACTTCAAACACGCGTTCGACGTCATTTTCGTCGTTGTTTCGCCCAAAGCTGAATCGGACCGCGCCGCGGGCGATCTCTTCCGGAAACCCGAGCGCGAGGATCACGGGCGAGGGCTCGATCGAGCCGGAACTGCAGGCCGATCCGGTTGAAACGGCGATCCCTTGCATGTCGAGGTTTATCAGCACGCCTTCGCCTTCGACGCCGTCGAAGATCACGTTTGCGATACCGGGAGCGCGTGGCGTCTGAGCGCCGCAAACGATCGTTCCCGGAATGCGTTCGAGCAATCCTGATTCGAAGCGCTCGCGGATTTTGCCGACGCGCCCCGGCTCGGAATTCAGGTCCGCCATGGCGATTTCGCAGGCTTTTCCGAAAGCCGCGATCCCGGCGACATTTTCGGTTCCGGCGCGGACGGCGCGTTCCTGGCGTCCGCCGATGTTCTGGGCATGAAGCATTGTTCCACGGCGGACATAGAGCGCGCCCACGCCTTTCGGTGCGTTGATCTTGTGTCCCGAAAATGTCATCAGATCGCAACCGATCGATTCGACATCGACGGGGATCTTTCCGACCGCCTGAACCGCGTCCGTGTGAAAGCGAAGTTTCGCCCCCGAATCCCGTCGCACGCGGATCACCTTGCCGATCTCTTCGACCGGCTGGACGGTCCCGATCTCATTG
>JAKOSS010000001.1 GCA_029777145.1 Acidobacteriota bacterium
CCTGCAAGGAAAGCTCTTCGGTTGGATTTCCTTGATTTTGTTTCCGCTTGTGCTGTTCCTTTTCTACGCAGTGAAAAACTTTCTCGAGAAAATCGTCGACCTCAAATAAGAGCTTGGATGAAACTGCAATTTATACCCAGGGTCCCCGCCGCCGATCCGCAATCCGAAATCCCCAATCCCAAATCAATTCACGTTCCCCGAATGATCCGGTTGGACCGAACGGTCGATCGCCTCGTCCTCGATCTCGCCGCCCTTGCTGATCGGAATATCCGCAGGGTTCGCGAAACGCATTCCGCGCTCTTCGGTGTCGAGCAATTCCTTCGGGATCAAAATTCTTTGCAGTGAACTCGGCGGCGTGTATCCCGGATAATCGACGCGCGAATGGTAGATCGCGATCAGCGACTTGATCATCGATTCACGAATCTGCGTCAGTTCGCGCAAAGTCAGATCGCACTCGTTGAGCTGATCGTCGGCGAGGATCGCGTCGATGATCTTCGTCACGATGAAACGGATGTTCTCGGGATTCGGTTCCTCGAGCGAACGCGCGCCGGCCTCGCAACTGTCGGCGATCATCATGATCGCGGCTTCCTTGAACTGCGGTTTCGGACCAGGATAACGGAAGTCGTTTTCGGAGATCTCGTCGGGTTCGCGCGCCTCGGCCTGCGCCTTCCGCAGGAAATAATGAAGCGTGCGCGTTCCGTGGTGCTGCGGGATGAAGTCGATGATGCGTTGCGGCAAGCCCATTTCCTTTGCTAGCTTGATGCCGTAGGTGACGTGGCTGATGATGATCTTCGCGCTCTGAGCGGGTTTGAGCTTATCGTGCGGGTTTTTTCCAAGCTGGTTTTCGACAAAATGTTCGGGAGCCGCCGTTTTTCCGATGTCGTGGTAAAGCGCTCCGATCCGGGCCAGCAGTCCGTTTCCGCCAACGACACGGCACGCTTCTTCGGAAAGTTGCCCGACGGCGTGCGAGTGTTGATTGGTGCCGGGCGCGCGCAACGCGAGTTGGCCCAGAACCGGCAGATCGGCGTTCGAAAGTTCGAGAAGTTTAACGTCCGTCAGGATCCCGAACAGCGATTCGCAGAGCGGCAGCAACACCGCCGTAACCGCGGCCGTGATCAGTCCGTTCACGAGCCCACAGGCGATCGCCAGCGCGACGGTGTTCAAAATGAAAGGCTGCTGCGTGTAACCGATGATCGCGATCGCCGCTCCGGCGCTCGCGAATCCGACGAGAACGCCGGCGATCGTCACCGACTGGCGCGATCGATAGCGACCGATACCGTACACCGCAACGGCCGACGCGATCGCTCCAAAGATCGCAAACTCCAGCGGCCGCGGCCCGAGCATTCCGGCGATCATCGAAAGTATCAGTCCCGTGAACAGCGCCGTCCGCCGATCCGCGAGCAGCGTCATCAGTAGACTTCCGGTCGCGAACGGGATCGCGAACGACCAGATCGTCGCGTCGTTGAGCGGCGCCTTCAGATTCTGCGCGGCCGTAAAATCCGCGAGTTTGAAGAAGATCGACATCAGCGCCGTCTGCACGAGAATGATGAAGCCGAACAACGCGAACACCTTTTCGGCGGACAGCGTCAACCGCATCCCGACCTGATTGTGTTCGATGAACTTCCAAGCGACCCAATAGAGCGCGGAAATGATCGCCAAAAGCCCGAGAAATCGGTTCAGCTGCCGTGTCGATTCACTGTAATTTCTGATCGCGTTGATGCGGAGCAGAATGTCCGGCGTGATCTTCGTTCCCTGGTCGGCGATCTTTTCGCCGCGTTTGAGCGAGATGTTGATCGGAATCACTGCCGCGGCCGCGTTGTCGCGCTCGTTCGCCGTCGCCACCGAATCGTACGAGACGCTCGGTTCGACAAACACTTCGGTTCCGCGGTAAAACGCGTCCGTTTCCTTGGCCGAAAAACTCCTGATCGCCGCGAGCCTGTCCCGGAGCTTGTTTCGCGCCGACGACAGCGCGACCCAGTTCGTTTCGGGCATCGAGATCACCTGGTCGATGTTCGGTTTCGAACGGTCGACAAGTTTCACCTCGGTGCTGAAATACTGCGAATCGGCGTCGTCGTAGATGTAACACTGCGAACTTTCACGGATCGCGCTTTCGACGGAATCGAGTTCGTTCTTGCTGAACGTTCTCGAAGCAAGCACTTTGCCGACCTCGGGCCCGCCGGAACCGGTCCAGTGCGTCTCGCCCTTTGCATCGGAATTGGCCTGCTTGGTCGCCGGTGACGACGACGGATTGGTGTGTCGCTGAAGTCGTTCCCAAGACGAGAGAAAACGCTGCACCGCCTGATCGGATTTGTTTGATTCGTAGCGGAAGATCGGCTGAACCGACGCGCGCGCCGCCTCGCGCAGTTGCTCGGTCTCGTCGTCAAGCGTCACCGAAATGTCGGCCGGGGAAACGATGCTCTCGCGGGCGACGTCATCGATCTTGTAATGCTCGCCGGTGGATCTCCAAAGCGGATTGTAGATGAGTCCCGTCGTGATCAGGCTCAGCAGCGCGAACCCGACCCAGAACCGTTGGTGCGGCGTGAATTTATCCCAGTAACCGAGAAAATTCTTTGTAAAGAACTTCTTGATCCGAGTCACGGGGGACGCCAATTCCTTTAGGTTCTTACGGCTCATCGTGTGAATCGTATCTTATCACAAAGTGCGGAAATTCAGGGATTTATCGCAATCGGCCCATTGGAACAATCAGCCGCGGATCACGCGATTGCTCGCGGTTTCAGATTGCTGTTCTGATCCGTGTCATCCGCCTGATAAAAAAACTCTTTCACGGTCAACCGGCCGATTCGGCGGGAACTTTGGTCTGGGTGCTGGATTCATCGAAGGCGGGGCTGAAACCCGCGATGCTCGCCTCGACGCGAGCGACCATCGGCCGCAGTGACTTTGCGTCAAGCGCTGAAACAGGAACCGTTTCGCACTCGCGTTCGGACGCGATCTGCCGTTCGAGCGCCGCAAGCGTCATTTCGTCAACGAGATCCGCTTTGTTGAGGACGATGATCTCGGGGATCTCGTTGAGTTCGAGTTCGCCGAGGATCTTCTCGACCGACTCGATCTGCGCGATCGCGTTCGGGTTCGAGGCGTCGACAACGTGCACGAGCAGGTCGCTGTCCGAGATCTCCTCGAGCGTCGCGCGGAACGCGGCGACGAGCGTTTCCGGCAGATCGCGGATGAAACCGACCGTGTCGTTGATGATCACTTCCTGCTCGTACGGCAGACGGAGCCGCCGCGAAGTCGGGTCGAGCGTCGCGAACATCTTCTTTTCGGCGTAAACCTTGGACTGCGTCAAAGTGTTGAGCAGAGTCGACTTGCCGGCATTCGTATAGCCGACGAGCGAAATGATCGGGAGTTTCTTCTGAACGCGGTTCTTGCGCCGTTCCTGCCGCTGTCTTTGCAGATTGTCGACCTGTTTTTCGAGTTGCGAGATCTTGTCGCGCACGCGCCGCCGATCGGTCTCGAGCTTCGTTTCACCCGGACCGCGTCCGCCGATCCCGCCCGCGAGACGCGAAAACGCCGAGTTCTGTCCCTGCGCGAGTCGCGGCAGAAGATATTTCAGCTGCGCGAGTTCGACCTGCAGTTTGCCCTCGCGCGACTGCGCCCGCTGCGCGAAGATGTCGAGGATCAGCTGCGGCCGGTCGATGACCTTGAGATCGGTGATCAACGAGATCGACCGTACTTGCGACGGCGAAAGTTCGGTATCGAAGACGATGAGATCGGCGCCGAGACGCATCGAGCGGATCAACAGTTCCTCAAGCTTGCCGCGGCCGAGAACCGTTTTGGGATCGATCTGCGGCCGTCGCTGGACGATCTTGTCGAGCACGACGACGTCGGCCGAGAGCGCAAGTTCCTCGAGTTCGGCGATCGATTCCTCGGCTTCCGAAAGATAGCCGGTCGTCACGCCGACGAGCATCACGCGGTCGCGGTTCGTGTGCCGGCTCCGTGCTGTCCGGCGGCTCCGCGCCATCTCGTTCTCGAGCGAATTGATAAGCGATATGAAGTTCGTGTCGAGCTGCGAAGGGATATCGGGTTCGAGAAATTCATACGGCAGCGACTGCGCCTCCGTCTCCAGTTTTTCGGCGGTCGAAGGAACGAGATGCGCCGAGTAAACGAAGTCAGGTAGTCCGGTGCGCGGATTCACCTGAACGGCCGACATCAGATCGAGCCGCAGCAACGCAAGGTCGGTCAGATCGTCCTGCGTCAGCTTCTCGCCGTTCAAATGCGTATGAACGCAACGGAGTCCGCGAAAGCGGTCCTCGGACACGCGCGCGCGGCCGAAATCCGGCATCTCGATCTGCTTGGCGTTGCCGACCATGACGTATTCGACCTGCCCCTTACGGTTGAGAAGCACGCCGACCTGCCGTCCGGTCTCATGCGAGATCTCGGTCATTTGTCTGGCGAGTTCTGGTGAAACTATCTGTTCCGGGGCGACGCGGCGCGTGGAGAGCCTTTCGATGCGGCGAAGCTGATTGTGCTTGAGTCCCTTTGTGAAACCGTGAATGTTGCTGATAAAAAAACAATCCTCCGAACATGCGGATTATACCAACACGGCCGTCGATTATGAAAACTTCGGCGTCCGCGTCAATTGAGTGCTTCAAATCCGGCGATGACGTCGAAGAGTTCTTCGTCGATCGTACTCTGCCGC
>JAKOSS010000126.1 GCA_029777145.1 Acidobacteriota bacterium
TCCGAGATCTGGTCCGCGATCTTGTCCGGATGGCCTTCGGTGACCGATTCGGAAGTAAATAAGAAATTGGCGTTGCTCAAGTGTTTAAAGCTCCTTCCTATACGAGAATATTTTTCTTTCAGGTTAGAATAACAAAACAGAAATTCTAGCCTTTTGCGGGCTACGTGTCAAAACGATCGAAAAGCCGTCCGGCGCGCGATCCGGCGCAATGGCCGGCCGGCCGTGCGGACGGTTGTCCGAAACGGGGAAAATTACCCTCCGCGGTGTGCGGATTCCCACACAATTCCGGCCCGTTCGGGGATTTTTACCCTCCGCGCCGTATCCGCTCACGCGGCACGCGGATTGCGCTCATTGCAATTGCATTATCCGGCCCTTCCGACCGGAAAGGAGGCGTCAATGAACAAGAAGGTCCTCGTGGTCGACGATGAGCGGCTGATCCGCTGGACGTTGGGCGAAGCCTTGCGTGACTGGGGGTACGAACCGCTCGAAGCCGAGAACGTCAGCGGCGCGATGGAGATCATCGAGAACGAACTGCCCGCGGTGACATTGCTCGACATCAATCTACCCGATGGATCGGGGATCGATCTTCTCCGCCGGACGAAGAAGAACCATCCGGACTCGGTGGTCATCATGATCACCGCGAACGTGCTCGTCGACGACACCATCGCGGCGCTCCGCGCGGGCGCCTACGATTTCATCGGAAAACCTCTGAATCTCGACGAGATCAGGCTCGCGATCCGAAATTCGATCGAGACTCGCGAACTCCGTTCGACCGTCAAGAGCATCCAGAGCGAGTTCTCAAAAGAATTCGGATTTGACCAGATCATCGGCGATTCGCCGGCGATGTCGGAGATGAAGATGCTTGCCGAGAAGGTCGCGCAGAGCGGCGTCTCGAGCGTCCTCCTGCAGGGCGAGTCGGGAACCGGCAAGGATCTTGTCGCGAAGGCGATCCATTACGCCTCGAACCGTGCGTCGAAGCGGTTTGTCGCGATCAACTGCGCGGCGATCCCGGCGACGCTCATGGAATCGGAGCTATTCGGCTACGAAAAAGGCGCGTTTACCGACGCGAAGTCCCGCAAGGAAGGACTTTTCGAACAGGCCGAGGGCGGGACGCTGTTTCTCGACGAGATCGGCGAGATCGAACTGGCGCTCCAGGCGAAGCTTCTGCGCGTCCTCGAAGAGGGCACATTCAGGCGGGTCGGCGGACTCCGCGATCTGCCGCTCAACGTCCGGGTGATCGCGGCATCGAACCGCGATCTGCGGGAAGAGAGCGAGATCGGGCATTTCCGGCTCGATCTCTATTACCGGCTGTCGATCATCCAGCTCGATATCCCGCCGCTGCGGGCCCGCGGCTCCGACGTCATCGCGCTGTCGAAACATTTCATCGACAAGCTCAACCACAAATCGGGGGGACCCAAGAAACTCTCGCGCGAGGCGGAAAAGGCGTTCTTGAACTATTCGTGGCGCGGAAACGTCCGTGAACTGCGCAATGCGATCGAGCGCGCGATGATCCTCGAAGAGGGCGACGAGATCTCGCTTCACTTCCTGCCGAAGGATGTCCGCGACGCGATCCGCGGAGGTGCGGCGGAGCATTCCGAAAAAACCGTCGGGCGCTACATTTCCTTCCCGCCGGAAGGTCTGCCGCTCGACGATGTCGAGAACCTGCTGATCGAAAAGGCTCTCGCCCAGACCGGCGGGAACGTGACCCGCGCCGGGGAACTGCTCGGCATTTCACGCGACCGGGTCCGTTATCATCTGAAGAAGATGAAGCGCTTGGAATCACATGTCTGAAGAAGATCCGATCACCGGGGAACTTCGCGATCTGCGGGCGGCGATCGACGAATCCACGATCCTTTCCGTGACCGACGCGGACGGCGTCATCACGCGCGTCAACAACCGATTCTGCGAGATCTCCGGATATGGCGCCGACGAGATCGTCGGCAAGACCTACGAGATCGTCGCGTCGGGACTGCATCCGAAGGAGTTCTTCGAAGAGCTTTGGAAGACGATCAGCGGCGGACGGACGTGGCGCGGCGAAATCTCAAACCGGTCCAGGGACGGCGCCATTTTCTGGCTCGCGACGACGATCGTGCCGTTCATCGACGACGACGGAAATCCCGTCCGCTACTTCTCGATCCAGACCGACATCACCGCGCGCAAGGAAGCCGAAGAATCCGTCCGGAAAAACGAACGTCTCCGCGGCGAAATACTCGATTCGATCCCGTCGCAGGTCGCCGTCCTCGACCACGACGGCACGATCCTGTCGGTCAACAAGGGCTGGAACGAGTACATGCGCGATCACGGCGCGATCGACTTCCTCCCGCCGGACGTGGTCGGAAAGAATTATCTCGAGATCTGCAACGGCGCCGCGAATTCATCGGGCGACGCCCGCACGATCGGCGACGGCGTCAGGAACGTTCTCGACGGAATCTCGGCGGCCTTCACGCATGAATTCAGCTGCCGCCGGTGCGATGGCGCGCACTGGTTCCTGATGTCGGCGACGCCGCTCAAGTTCGACCACGGCGGCGCCGTCGTCACGCACACCGATATCACCGCCCGAAAAAAGGTCGAAGAGCGGCAGCGCGAATCCGAGGAGATCATTCGGCTCCTCGTCGATCACGCGCCGGCGGCAATGGCGATGCTCGACCGCGACATGCGTTACATGGCCGTCACGCAGCGCTGGCTCGACGACTACGGACCGCAATCGGGTGCGCCCGGCAAATCGCTGTTCGATACCTTCGCATGGGCGCCGGAATCGTGGCGCGAAGCGGCGCGCGACTGCCTTGCCGGACGGGAAAGCGTCGCCGAAAGTACGGGAGTGGTCCTTGCCGACTCGCGGCGGGTTGATCTCAAATGGGAGATGCATCCCTGGTTCGACCGCCGCCGGGCGATCGGCGGGATCGTCGTCTTCACCGAGAACATCACGAAAAGGCGCCGGATCGAGCAGGCGCTCCGCGATTCCGAGAACCGCTACCGCGCACTGTTCGATTCGCATCCGTTGCCGGTCTGGGTGGAGGATGCGGAAACGACCCGGATCCTTGCCGCGAACGATGCGGCGCTCGCGCTCTACGACTACTCAGCGGCCGAATTCACGGAACTTTCGGCGAAGGACCTGTGCGGCGAACCGCCGCGCCGGATCGGGCCGGAAAAGCCGCGCCGGGCGAATCCCGAACGGCACCTCAAGCGTGACGGGACGGAGATCGAGGTCGAGGTCACGGACCAGATCGTTTCGCTCGGCGGGAAGCCGGCTCGGGTCGTCACCGTCCACGACGTGACCGAGGAGCGGCGGCTCGCGCGGCGCCTCTCCCGCGAGAAGGAAGAAAAGATCGGAATTCTCGAGTCCATCGCCGAAGCGTTCGTTTCGCTCGACCGAGATTTCCGCTACGTCTACCTCAACGGCCCGGCCGAAGAACATCTCGGGCGATCACTGGACAGTCTGCGCGGTAAGGTCATCTGGGAGGTCTTTCCGGACATCGTCGGGACGCGGTTCGACGACGAATACAGGCGGGCGATGGAAAACCGCGAGGTCGTCATGTTCGACGAGTATTTCGCGGCGTTCGACCGTTGGTACGAGATCCGCGTTTTTCCGTCAGACGTCGGGATCTCCGTCTTTTTCCGCGACATTACTTCGCGACGCCGGGCGGAGGAACTGGATCGTGAAAAGAACCAGCTTCTTGAACAGACCTACGACGCGATCTTCATTTGGAGCCCGGACGACGGCATCGTCTCGTGGAACGCGAACGCCGAACGGCTGTACGGTTACCGCGCCGAAGAAGCTCTCGGCCGGCATGCGCGGGAGCTGCTGAAAACCGATTTTCCGACGACCTACGGGCGGCATCTCGAAAACCTGCTGCGCTTCGGTGTGTGGGAAGGCGAGTTGCTTCAGACCGACAAATCCGGCGAGCGGGTGATCGTCGAATCGCGCCAGCACCTGATCCGCCGCGACGGAACCAAACCGATGGTTCTCCAGACGTCGCGCGACGTGACCGAACGCCGCCGGCTTGAATCGCGGCTCGCGCGGACGGCGAAGCTCGCGCTCGTCGGCGAACTCGCCGCGGGACTCGCGCACGAGATCAAGAATCCGCTGGCCGGGATCAAGGGCGTCGTCGACATCCTCATCGAACGCCGCCGCCGCGACGGATCCGAAGAGGCCGAGATCCTCGGAAGCGTCGGGCGCGAGATCGCCCGCATCGACAAGACCGTCAGGATGCTCCTTCACAATTCACGGCCGAAGGCGCTCGACATCCGTCCGGCTCCGCTCGACGACACGATTCGGCGGGCCGCAAAGTTCGCCACGTACCAGGCGAAACGCCGGGCGTCCGGAAACGGACTCGAGCGGGTCGTCCTCGAACTTCCGCCCGGGCACTGCATCGTTCCGCACGATGAGTCCGGGGTCGAGGACGCGGTCCTGAACCTGATCCTCAATGCCGAGGACGCGATCGGTCCGAGTCCGAAAGGACAGATCCGGATCCGCCTGACGACCAACGACGAGGACGCGCTGATCACGGTTTCCGACAACGGCCCGGGGATCGATCCGGAACGGCTGAAAGAGATCTTCCTGCCGTTCGTTACCTCGAAAACGTCCGGTACGGGCCTCGGGCTCACGTCCGTCAAGCGCATCGCGCGCGCCCACGGCGGCGATTGCAGCGTCGAGTCCGAACCGGGCAAGGGCGCGGTCTTCGCGTTCCGGATACCGCTCGTCCAGCCCGCCACGCTCCGCGACCGCGAATAACGGACGAGGCCGCCGCCCGCGCCGCACGTCCGGCACGCCCCCGTCTTTTTTTTGACTGCCGCCCGAAACCGCTCGACGGAATCTCCGCACTCGAAAGGTTCACCCGCCGGCCGTAAATATCAGTATCTTCCGGCGCGGATTCGCGTCGGGTCTTCCGACGGAAGGGCGCCGCGTGAAATGCCCTCGGCCGATGCGAACTTTCGCCCGCGACGCCGATCGGCGACAGCCTGTCTCCCTTTAATTCAACAGCTTTCGCGCGGAACATGCCTTGCAACTCCAACCATCGGGAGCGGTGACACGTGAAAGCAATGCGGCGATTCAGCGACAGACGGGAAGGGGCGGCGGCGCTCTCGGACCTTCTTGCCGCTTACGCCGGCCACCCGGAGACGTTCGTCCTCGCCCTCGCGCGGGGCGGCGTGCCGGTCGGCGCCGGGATCGCCCGCCGCCTGCGGTTGCCGCTCGACGTGCTGGTCGTCCGCAAACTCGGCGTGCCGGGACACGAGGAACTCGCCTTCGGTGCGATCGCTCCCGGCGGGATCGCGGTCTTCAACCATGAACTCGTCCGCGGACTCGGCATAAACGGGACCCAGATCGAAGCGACGATCGCCCGCGAATCGGCGGAGCTCGAACGGCGCGCGCGACGCTATCGCACGGGCCGGGCGGCGATCGACCCGAAAAACAAGACGTGCATCCTCGTCGACGACGGACTCGCGACCGGCGCCACCATGCGCGCGGCGCTCGACTACGTCCGTCGGCGCGAAGCCGCCGAGATCGTCGTCGCGGTCCCGGTCGCGGCGCGTGAAACCTGCAACGCGCTCGCCAACGGCCCGGGCGAGAGCTGCGTCTGCGCCATTTTGCCCGAACCGCTCTACGGCGTCGGGATGTGGTACGAGGATTTTTCGCAGACGAGCGACGAGGAAGTCGCGCAACTGCTGGCGATGAACGAATTCGCGTCCGATAACGAAGATCAAAGGGAGGTCGGAACATGGCAATCGGCAAAACATTGAAGAGACCGGTCCTGATACCGGTCGGGAAGGCACTGCTCAGCGGCGATCTCGCGTTGCCGCCGGATACGCCGGGGATCGTCGTTTTCGCGCACGGTTCCGGCAGCAGCCGGCTGAGCCCGAGAAACCGCTTCGTCGCGGCACGGATCAACGACGCCGGGATCGGCACGCTGTTGTTCGATCTGCTGACGGTCGACGAGGAGGCGATCGACGCCCGGACGCGTCACCTGAGATTCGACATTCCGCTGCTGACCGGACGTCTCGCCGAGGCCGTCCGATGGGTCCGCACGGAGTATCCGGAACTCCTCGTCGGGCTGTTCGGCGCAAGTACGGGCGCGGCGGCCGCACTGTCCTGCGCGGCGGAATTTCCGGAGGACGTGGCGACCGTCATCTCGCGCGGCGGGAGGCCCGATCTCGCGGGCGACGACCTCTTCGGAGTGAAGATACCCGTCCTGCTGATCGTCGGCGAATACGACGAGCCCGTCATCAGGCTCAACCGACAGGCGCAGCGGATCCTCGGGCCGTCATGCGAACTGCGCATCGTCGCCGGGGCGACGCATCTGTTCGAAGAACCGGGAACGCTCGACGACGTTGCCGACATGGCCGGCGCCTGGTTCCGCGCCGCGCTGTCCCGCCGCGAAGCCGGGGTCGGGTGCGAAAGCCCGCAGCCCGCCTAGCGTGCCGCGATTCAGGCTGGCTCGCTTGTTTACCGCCCGAAGTTACCGGAATCCATGCCGACGAACTCGAGATCGCCGATGCCGCTCCCGACATTCAATACCCGGACGGCATCGATGAGGACATACCGCTTGCTTGACGCGCTCAGGACATAGATCCCGCCCGCCCCGACGCCCGTGAACTCGAAGTAGCCGAACGGGTTCGTCATCGCCGTCCGGATTCTTCCGACCGGATCCGAAAGTTCCAGCCGCACGAGCGGCAAACCGTTTCCGAGGTTGTCGACGGCCCTTCCGCCGACAGTTACGCCGGCGGCCGTCGGCCCGAGAATGTTGATCCCGCCGTCGGCGAAGCTTGAACCGAGCACGTTCGCGTTGATGTCGGAAACCTCGCGGATCACCGGCGCATCGCCGAATGTCAGCGGCGTTATGCCGGCAGCGGCGTTGGCGGCGACCGTGAAGGTGACCGTGACGATCTGGCGGGTTCCCGGCGCGACCGCCTGGCCGAACGGCATCGCCAGCACGA
>JAKOSS010000127.1 GCA_029777145.1 Acidobacteriota bacterium
GATAGGCATCGGCACGTATCTCGGCAACTGGGACGTGGCGACCGATGAATGCTACGCGGACGCGATAGTGAAGTTCGTCGAATCGGGCGGAAACGTAATCGACACCGCCGCGAACTACCGGTTTCAAAGGTCCGAGCGGAGTATCGGAACGGCGATCAAACGTCTTGCCGAGAATGGGATCCCGCGCGACGAACTTTTCATCTCGACGAAGGCCGGATTCCTTCCGTTCGACGGCGAGCCGCCCCGCGACGTCAATAAGTATTTCGAGGAGAATTTCGTCAAGAAAGGCGTGGCTACGTTCGACGATCTTGCGGGCGGCGCGCACTGCATGACGCCTGATTATCTTGAGGATCAGATCGACCAGTCGCTCCGAAATCTCGGCGTCGGCTCGATCGACCTTTTCTACATCCATAATCCCGAATCGCAGCTGTCAACCGTTGATAAATATACGTTCGAGGCGCGGCTTGCGAAAGCGTTTGAAAGACTCGAGACGATCCGCGAATCGGGCCGAATAAAGTACTATGGAGCCGCGACCTGGAACGGATTTCGGGTCGCGCCCGACAACCAAAGTTATCATTCGATGGAACGGATGGTCGGCATCGCGCGGCAGGTCGGCGGCGACGATCACGGTTTCAAATTCATCCAGTTGCCGCACAACCTGGCGATGCCGGAAGCTTATCTGTTGCCGAATCAGGCCGTCGCCGGGAAGGTCCGGACCGCGTTCGAGGCAGCGCGCGATCTTGGGTTGACGGCGATGTGCAGCGCATCGATCCTGCAAGGGAAACTGACACACAGCGTACCGTTCCACATTCGCGAGATACTCGGAAATCCGTTGACTGACGCACTTGCCGCGATCGAGTTCGTCCGATCAACTCCGGGCGTGACGACGGCGCTCGTCGGGATGAGCAGCGTGGTTCACGTCGAGGAGAACATGCGCCTGAGCAAAGCTCCGCCGGTTCCCGAGGAGCGATTCGCGGATCTCTTCATGGTGTAACCAACTTTGCCCGCGAATTTTCACCAATCGGCGCGAAATAGGGATTCCGGGATTGAAACGGTGAGACGAATTCTTGGCGGTAATCCGATTACCGGCAATTCGACCAAGCGGGAAGTAATTTCATCGCGGCAATCTGAGAGTTATGAACCCGAAGATCACGACATACATTCTGACGTTCGTCGCCAATGTCGCGACGGGAATCGTGATGTTGATTGCGCTGATCGTCGCCATGAACGGATTCATGGAGCGCGACGCGCGTTGGGGAATGTGGTCCTACATCGGGTTGATGATACTGGCGACCGTCACTTTGCCGTTGTTGGCGATGTTGTCGGTTGATATGCTGATGCGGCGGCGGATGAAAGCATTGACGAGCGGACTGATCGCGACGATCGGATTCTCGGTGATCGGATTCGTGGTCGATCTTGGGCTCGTGTTTCTGGCAACTGTGATCGCGGAAGTCATCCGCTCGTCGAGGTGAATAAATGGAGATCAAAGACTACTCGGAATTCTGGGATTTTTACGTCGGAGAACACAGCCAGCCGATGA
>JAKOSS010000128.1 GCA_029777145.1 Acidobacteriota bacterium
GACCATCGGATAGAATCGTCCGGTGCTGAGGCCGTAACCCGAACTGCCGGTGAGGATCAGCATCCTTTGCATCGCGGATGCCATGATCACGAACAGCAGTACGATCAGGACCCCGGCCATTATCCGGTAGAGGTTTTTCGCGGTCCGAGATTCGCGAAGGAGCCAGTGCGAGAGCATGAGCGTCGGCAGAACGAGGATCGACACGACGAACAATTCGCCGAATCCGCGCCGCGCATATTCCGAGAGCTTGAGATCCTCGGTGCGTTGGACGAGCTCGAATCCGCCGAAAAGATACGGCAGTTGGACGACGACGAACGACGCAAAAAGCAGATTGATGAGACCCAACGACACGCCGATCTCGACCGGCCCGAGTGTCAGGGTCAACGGAAGCACGTCGCTGCTCGGCTCTCGCCAGTTCCACCGTTTTGTCGACTCAGGCTGCGATATCGTAGCGGTATTTTCCGAAACTTCCTGAACTTCGGTCTCCGGCACGACCGAAACCGGCGGCGGATCGACAAACGACGGCTTCACGCCATCGGCCGTGATTTCAGTTATCGAGGCCCGCATGTAGCCGGTCGAGAACCACGCGAAGAGACCGATCACGAAGGCGTGCCGGAAGATGATCGCCGGATCGATGTTCAGCGTACGCTGGACGATCCCTTCATAATTCGCGTCCGCCGCGACAAACAACGCGCCGAAGATCAGGACCAGCGGAGCGGCGATCGCCATTCCGCGAAGCACCGAGAACGTATGGCGTCTCCATCCGCTGGCGGAGACGTTCGACCATTCGATGTCGTTGAATATCAGTACAAACGGCGCGAAGAAAACGTTCAGCGCCGACCAGAACAACGAAAGGACGTAATGGAATAGACCTGCGGCCTCGACCTTCAATCGAAGCGCCGGCAGAAGCAGGACGGCGAGGATGACGATCACCGACACCACGCTCAGTACCTTCAGCTGATCAGAATCACGCCACGAAAAGAAGACGCCGATGATCGCCATCGCGGCGATCAAGGCCGCTGTGTGAGAATTCAGATACTCAGGCCGATGTCGTTTGAAGAGATAGGCGACCGATCCGGCGATGAAGAGCACGACGATCGTCGCGTTCAGTCCCCAGGGCGCGGCGCGCAGCAAGGTGTCGACGACGACGCCGAACAGTACGCCGATCTGCAAAACAATAAATCCGATCTTGGTTCTCTCGTTCATAACTCACCTTCCGGCCGCAATTCTGCCATGACACCCAGTTCCTCGAGATCAGGAAACGATCCCCGCCCGAAAAAAACATGCTTAGCAAATTTTGACCCGACGCCCGTTCCCAAAATCCGGAACGCAGCTTCCAACAGCCACTGGCTCGAGAACGCCTTAATGATCCGCCTCATCCAGAGCCTGGAGACAAACCGTGCACGGAATAGCTCACCCGAATATTTCAGAAGAACTTTGGGATCGTCGCTCGCGAGTCGTTTCGCGACGACTTCCGCCGCGAACTTCGACAGACGCATCGCCGGGTCCAATCCGCCGGCAGTCAATGGCGAGACCGCGCCGGCCGCGTCCCCGATCAGCAAACCGCGATCGCACGCGATCCGACGCAGGACACCACCGACCGGAATCCGTCCGCCGCGCGATTCGATTGGCTTGCTATCTTTCGTTTCGATCAAACATCGAGTCTTGTACTTGAACGATCGTAACGCTTTGCGGGGGTCGAATTCAGAGGGATAGCCACCGACGCCGATGTGGATTTCCTCACCGTCGTCGGCGATCCAAGCGAGATAACCCGGCGCGAGTTCGGCGTCGAGAAAGCAGTGAAGCCGCGGTTCCGATCCGCCGGCCGAATGAAACACTTCTTCGTAACCGACGATCCATTCGGAGTTCTGGTCCAGTCCGAGGTCACGCGCGACCCGTGACCGCGCTCCGTCGGCACCGATCAGGACCTTCGCCGAAACCTCCGTCCGAACACCGCCGCGTTCGAGTTCGACGATCGTGCCGTTGCCGTCGGAGCGGCTCGCAACGTAACGCGTGCCGTTCATGAAGGTGACGCCCGAATCGAGGCATTCTGCGAGCATCGATTCGTAAAGTGCTCCCATCTTGCCGACACGAAACTCGTCGTTTTCGCTTTTGAGATCGATCCGCTTCAAACGCGGCGAGTAGAGTGAAACATCGCGGACGGCGCGCCCAAGCGTTCCCGGCGCGAAGTGGAAATCTTCGAGCGTTTTGCGGACGAAGATCCCGGTCGTGTGTACTCCCGAACTCAGATCGTGTTTCCGATCAACCAAAAGTACCTTCGCGTTCCGTCGCGAAAGCAATTTGGCGCACTGAAGTCCGGCCAGTCCGGCTCCGATGATGACGACATCGTAGTTCATCTCACTCAACTTCCTTCGTACGATTCTTGAAGCAGAGCCGGCTTATGATTCCGAATACGAGCGTCGCGATCGGGAACGCGATCGCTCCGATCAGCATTCCGGACGTTCGGTGCGCGGCCGCGTCGGCGGCGAACATGTTCATCAGGACCAGACGGACCGTGTAGTACAGAAAGAACGCTGATAGCAGAGCAAAAATGCAGCCGATGACAGTCAGGACAACGTTTCTCATTTCCATCCAACCTCCTCAACCCTTCATCGCGTTGATCAACGCTTCCATGTGGTTCAGATACCGATCGAGCGCGTCGCGACCGGCCCCAGTGATCCGGTATTCGGTCAGCGGGACGCGTCCCTTGAACGATTTCTCGCAGACAAGATAACCGGCTTCCTCGAGCTTCCGCGCGTGGACGCTGACGTTGCCGTCGGTCGTGTTCAGCAGATTCTTGAGCTCACTGAACGAAAGCGATTCGTTCGCCGCGAGCGCGCTGATAATGCCGAGCCGCATGCGCTCGTGGATGATCTTGTCGAGTTCGTTCGAAACGCGTTCCGCGGCCCTTTCGACCTGCAACGCAGACCGCGTTTCCATCTCATCGCCCGTATTTGACGCAACTTTTCTCAATCCCATAATTCAAGCAACTGATCCCAGTCTACGTGGATCAACCTCCGA
>JAKOSS010000129.1 GCA_029777145.1 Acidobacteriota bacterium
TACACAACGCTCAACTTGTGACCTGTGCGTCGCATGGAAAGCCGCTCAAAGGCGCGGCGATGAAGGACGCCGGCGTGATCTCCGGAGGCGCTGTCGTGATCGGCTCCGGATCGATCGTCGCGGTTGGGGATTCGTCCGAACTTCTTTCGAAATTCGACGGTGCAGACGTGATCGACGCCGGCGGGCGGGTCGTTTCGCCGGGTTTTGTCGAATGCCACACGCACATCGTTTTTGCCGGCGACCGCCTGAACGAGTTCGAGCTCAAGATTGAGGGCGCCGACTATCTCGAAATACTCAAGGCCGGCGGCGGCATTCTCTCGACGGTACGCCACACGCGGGCCGCACCGCGGGATCTTTTGGTCGAACAAACCCGGCGCCGCCTCGACAAGATGCTCGCGCTCGGCGTGACGACCTGCGAGATCAAGACCGGCTACGGGCTCGACGAAGAAACCGAATTCAAGATGCTCGACGTCATCGCCGAACTCGACGCGACCCACCCGGCCGACATCGTGCCGACCTTTCTGGCGGCGCACGCGGTACCGAAAGACGACTATCGCGCGAAGGATCCGTCGCTCTCTGACGAAGCGATCGGCGATCTTTACACCGACGAGATCTGCGGATCGATGCTCCCGCGGCTCGTAAATTGGCGGGCGTCTGATCCTGCACGCTTCGGCGGGCGGCCGATCTTCGTCGATGTCTTCTGCGAGAACGGCGCGTTCTCGCTCGCGCAGTCGCGGCGGGTTCTTGAAGCTGCCAAAAACAATGGTTTCAGCATCAAAGCGCATGTCGATGAGTTCAAGAACCTCGGCGGGAGCCGGATGTGCATCGAACTCGGCGCGACGTCGATCGATCATCTCGACGCGATCTCCGACGACGAGATTGAGCTTTTGGCCGCGTCAGGAACGATCGGTGTCGTGACTCCGACCGTGAATTTCAATCTCGGATCGTGCGAGTTCGCTCCCGCGCGCAAGCTTGTCGACGCCGGATGCGCGATCGCGCTCTCGACCGACTACAATCCCGGCAGCGCGCCATGCCCGAGCCTTCCGAACGCGATGGCGATCGCTTGCAGGTATCAGAAACTGCTTCCGGCCGAGGCGTTCACCGCCGCGACGATCAATGCCGCGCACGCGGTCGGTCTCGGTGCGGACACGGGATCGCTCGAAACCGGCAAGTGGGCTGATCTCATTATTTTCGACACGAAGGATTACCGTGAGGTCGCTTACGAGTTCGGAGGGAATCCGGTCTCGATGGTCTTCAAACGGGGTGCGCGCGTTTGACCAAATCTGACCGCGAAAAAACGCGAAGACTTTAGCCGCGGATTACGCGGATGACACGGATAAAGCAGAATGAGAGATCCGTGAATTTCCGTAACATAAGGGCACGACCCTTTTAGTAACCGCGAAACGAGACGAAAAAACGCGACACTGGTTCGTGATACTTCGTGTTCCTTCGTGGAGATGTTTTTGGCCGCGAAGGAGACGCGAAGAGTTTAGCCGCGGATTCCGCGGATGACGCGGATCAAGCGAAAAAGAGGTCCGTCGATTCGCAAAGCTTTTTTTTTCATAGCCACGGGACTGCTTCGTGCTGCTTCGTGTTCCTTCGTGGAGAGGTTTTTGACCGCGAAAGAGACGCAAAAAGATCAGCCGCGGATTACTCGGATGACACGGGCAAAGCACGAAATAATCCGTGAAGATCCGCGAAATCCGCGGCCAAGGATTTTTCCCACCGATGCCCCGTTCCGGGACATATGGTAAATTCACAAACAATGAAAACAATCGTTTTGGATGGCGAGAACCTGTCCTTTCAGCAGGTCGTCGAGGTTGCTTACGGCGAGACGCGGATCGAGATCGCCGAATCGGCCGTCGAAAAGGTCAATCGTGCCTCGGACGCCGTTGACAAACTCCTTGCGCGAGGCGAGATCGCCTATGGCATCACGACCGGATTCGGCGCGCTCAAAGACAAGATCATTCCCGCCGATCAGGTCGAAACGCTGCAGCGCAACATCGTTCTGAGCCACGCGGTGGGCGTCGGACAACCTTTCGACATCCCGACGACGCGCGCGATCATGCTCATCCGCGCGAACACGCTCGCACGTGGATTCTCGGGAATCCGGATCGAGACGCTGCGACTGGTGATCGAGCTCTTGAACCGGCGCGTACACCCGGTGATCCCCGAGAAGGGCTCGCTTGGCGCGTCCGGAGATCTCGCGCCGCTCGCCCATTTCGCGCTCGTTCTGATCGGCGAGGGCGAGGCCGAATTCGAAGGAAACGTGATGCCGGCGCGCGAGGCGCTCGCAAAAGCCGGACTCGAACCGGTAGTTTTGAAGGCCAAGGAAGGCCTTGCGCTGACTAACGGCACGACGATCATGACCGCCGTCGGCGTTGTTCAGACCCACCGCGCGCAGCGTCTCGCCGATCTTGCCGAAAAAGCCGGATGTCTTTCGCTCGAAGCGCTCAACGGGACGGCCGCGGCGTTCGACGCGCGGATTCACGATCTCAGGCCGCATCCACGCCAGATCCGCTGTGCGGAGAATCTGAGAAAGATCCTCGATGGCAGCGAGTTCGTCCGCGAACACGATCCGAAGAACATCCAGGACGCCTACACGCTGCGCTGCATGCCGCAGGTTTACGGCGCGGTGCGTGACGCGATCGATTACGTCGAGTGGGTGATGAGCAACGAACTCAACGCCGTCACCGACAATCCGCTGATCTTCTTCGACGACGCGGGCGAACCCGAGATAATTTCCGGCGGCAATTTCCACGGTGAACCGCTCGCGCTCTCGATGGACTACCTCGCGCTGGCGCTGACCGAGATCGGGAACATGTCCGAGCGCCGCATCATGCGTCTCGTCGACGCCGATTCGAACGGCCACGTCCTGCCTCCGTTCCTGACGCGGAACAGCGGGATCAATTCCGGGTTTATGCTCGTACAGTACACTGCCGCGGCTTTGGCGAGCGAGAACAAGGTGCTCGCGCATCCGGCGAGCGCCGACACGATCCCGTCGTCGGCGAACGTCGAGGACCACGTGTCGATGGGCGTGACGTCGGCGCTCAAATTGCGGGACGTCGCGGAGAATCTCGAGAACATCCTGGCGCTCGAGATTCTATGCGCGGCGCAGGGCGTCGATCTCCGGCGCGACACGGTCGGGCCCGACCGCAAGCTCGGAGCCGGGACAAAGCCCGTTTACGATCGGGTGCGCGAGTCGGTGCCGTTCATCGAAACCGATTCGATGATGTACCCGCACATCGCGGCCGTCAGATCCTTGCTCGGAGATATTTGCTAGCCGGAATAAAAGCGGTCCGTCCAGGGATTTACCGTGAGAACAATGGTTGGAACAGGACAAAAAACGAAGACGCACGGATTGGCCGGAGAACTGGCGGCGACGCTTGAACAGGGGATCGAGGTCGTGGCATCGCTCTCGGATGCCGTTTTCAGGAACGATGGTCCCCGATCGTCGGTCGGGGCGCATATCCGGCACAACCTCGAGTTTGTTCTCGGATTTCTGAACGGGATCGAAGCGGGTTCAGTCGATTATGCCGCCCGCGAGCGTGACGAGCGCATCGCGACGGATCGCGAATATGCAGTCGCGGCAATGCGTTCCGCCGCGCGGACACTGCGAGGCGTTGCGGAAAGCGATCTGATGAAAACGCTGGACATCCGCAGCGAGATAAACGCGATTGACTGCGCGTCGAGCGTCGGGCGCGAGCTTGAGTTTCTCGTGAGCCACACGATCCATCATTACGCGCTGATCTCGTTCAAACTCGAACTTCTCGGGATCGCCGTGCCGGCAAACTTCGGGGTCGCTCCTTCAACCATTCGGTTTTGGTCGGAAGAATCTGAAACGGTGGGAGAGGAATCATGAACGTAATCGGTTGGATCTGCCGGATCGTCGTCGCGATCATTTTGCTGCAGACACTTTTCTTCAAATTTACAGGCGCCGAAGAGTCGAAGTATATTTTCACGACTCTGATGGGCGACAACGAGGCCGTCGGACGGATCGGATCGGGCGTCGTCGAACTTATCGCGGCGATCCTGATTGTCATCCCTAGCACGGCGTGGCTCGGCGCGCTGATCGCACTCGGGACCATCAGCGGAGCGATCTTCAGCCATTTGACGAAGCTCGGGATCGTCGTCAAGGATGACGGCGGATTCTTGTTCATTCTGGCGATCGTTGTGTTCGTCTGCAGCGCGGTCGTGCTGTTCATCAACCGCGCGTCGATCCCGGTCGTCGGGTCGATGCTCGCGGGCGACCGCGGAGGAACGAGTTAGGGATTGAACGATTTTTCCCGGAAATCAGACTACGTTCGCCGGCTGCTCATCGCGGCTGGTCTTTCGCTGCTCGGTGCGGTGCAGGTTCTTGCCGGCGAGCGTGTCGAACTGTTCGGCGTCGCTGCTGACGGAATGACGCCGGGCCTGATCTTTTTCGCGATCGCCGGCGCGACGCTGATCAGCGAGGACCTGGCGGCGATTTCTGCCGGCGTTCTTGCAAGCCAGGGAACGATCGGTCTTCCGCTCGCGGTCGCGAGTTCGGCCGCCGGAATTCTCTTCGGTGACATTTTGCTCTTCATCGCGGGAAGATTTCTCGGTCGACCCGCGCTGAAACTCCCGCTCGTCGGCTATTTCGTCACCGAAAGCGCGATCGAACGCAGTTCGGTCTGGCTTGAACAGCGGGGAATGGCGGCGATCTTCATCAGCCGGTTTGTCATCGGCTTGCGTCTGCCGCTCTATTTCGCGGCCGGAGTCCTGCAGACGTCGTTTTGGAAATTCACCGCTTACTTCACTCTCGCGGTCGCCGTCTGGACGCCGCTGCTCGTCGGCGCGAGTTATTTTCTCGGCGCGCAAGTCGTGACCGACACGATGTCGAACAAATGGTTCGCGGTCTCGCTCGTCGCGATCGTCGTCGGTCTTTTCATCGCCGTTCGTTTGGTCCAGCAGCTTTCGACGTGGAAAGGGCGAAGGATCTTGCTCGGCAAGCTCAAACGCCGGTTCATCTGGGAATTTTGGTCGGTCCGCGTTTTTTATCTGCCGGTGATCGCGAAGATCGCGGCGCTCGCTCTCAAACACCGGAGCCTGACGGTTTTCACATGCGCAAATCCGGGGATTCCCGCCGGCGGTTTCGTCGGCGAATCCAAACACGAGATTCTGAAGTCGATCGCACGGTCGCCCGGCGCGGCGCCTTTCGTACTGAAACATGAACTCCTTATCGGCGACGAGCGGTACGCCTCGGCGGTCGCGTTCATGGAGCGCCACGAACTCGGATTTCCGGTCGTTCTCAAACCCGACGCCGGCGAACGCGGGCTCGGAGTCAGGATCGTTCGCGCGAACGACGAACTTCAAAGCCTGATCGATTCGAACCCGGAACCGCTGATCATTCAGGAATTTGCCGGCGGCGAGGAACTCAGCGTTTTCTACTTTCGCCATCCCGGCAGCGATCGCGGCGAGATCTTCGCGATCACCGAAAAACGATTTCCGACGGTTCTCGGAGACGGAAGCTCGACGCTCGAAGAACTGATCCTGGGCGACGACCGCGCGATCTGTCTCGCCAAGAGTTACCTCGATCACAACGATGAGCGGCTCGATTATGTGCCGGCCGCCGACGAAAAGGTCCAGATCATCGACATCGGCACGCATTCGCGCGGCGCGGTCTTTCTCGACGGCGCGTGGATGAAGTCGGACGAAGCGGAGAACGCGGTCGACGCGGTCTGCCGCGGGATCGACGGATTCAATTTCGGCAGATTCGACATCCGCGCCGAGTCGTTCGATCATTTCGTCCGCGGCGAGTCGTTCAAAATTGTCGAACTGAACGGCGTGACGAGCGAGGCGACGAACATCTACGATCCGAAGAACTCGCTCCGCGACGCTTACCGGACGCTTTTCCGGCAATGGGAGATCGCGTTCGAGATTGGGGGACGGAACAGGGAACTCGGCGCGCGTTCCGCGACCGTCCGCGAGCTGCTGAAAATGACGTTGAACCGTCCGTCGCGCCGCAAGCCGGAATCGTCGGTTCGCCGAAGCGCCCCGGTCACGGACCAAAACTGAGATGTGCGTCATCTTCTTTGCTCACCGGATTCATCCGGATCATCCGCTGATCCTGATCGCGAACCGCGACGAATTCTACGATCGTCCGACGGCGCCGGCATCGCGCTGGACAGATAAGCCGTCAATTTTGGCCGGGCGCGACCTGGTGCACGGTGGAACGTGGCTCGGCGTGACCGACGAAGGCCGGTTTGCGGCCGTGACGAATTACCGGCAACCGTCGGCACCCAAAGGAAACCTGTCACGCGGCGCGCTCGTCAGCGGTTTTCTCGATTCGACGGAGGGTCCCGAAGAATACCTGCGCGAACTGTCGCGCCGTTCCGATGGGTTTTCGGGGTTCAATCTGCTTGTCGGTGACCGGAACGAAGCCGGTTATTTTTCGAACCGCGAAGGCGTCGTCCGCATTCTTGAACCCGGAATCTACGGGCTCAGCAATCATCTTCTCGACACGCCGTGGCCGAAAGTCCGTCGCGGAAAAGCACGTTTTGCGTCGGCAATTTCGGGAGCAGAGATCATCACGGACAACCTCTTTTCGATCCTCGGCGACAAATCGCTGGCGCCGGACGAAGAGTTGCCCGACACCGGCGTCGGCTACGAGCGCGAGAAATTGCTGTCGGCGATCTTTATCGAAACACCGATCTACGGCACGCGATCGTCAACTGTCGTGATCGCCGATCGCGACTTCAATCTTTCGCTCGATGAGCGGACGTTTGTATAATCGAGACTGATGAAACTCGCAATTGTGATTGTTGTTTTTATCGCGTCGGTCGCGGCCGCCGCTCAGACGCCGACGATCGAAACCGTTCTGGCAAAACGACTTGCGCTCCGGGATCGCGTCGCAATCGTGAACGGAAAACCGGTCACTCGAAAGGGGATCGCGCTGTCCGAGATCTGCGATCCGTCGGACCCGGTCGCGGCGCGCGTGTTCCGGGACTACGGCGCGATGTGGGTCGGAAACAACGATGTCTTTGCCGGATTCAAACAGACCGCCGACGGCGCGTTCGTCGCCGACTGCGTCTTCGACAACGACGCCGAAGTCTCGCTTTATCATTCGTCGGTTTCGTCAAAAAGCCTCAATGTCGGCGGAACGACAATCACATTGCAGGCCGATGCGATGGACGCGCTCGTCGCGGCTCGCTCGGAGGCGGCCGCGGCCAAGCTGAACATCACGCCGCGCGGCGGTTCGACGGCGGCCCGGCGGACGTTTGACGACACCCTAAGACTGTGGCGCTCGCGGTTTCTGCCCGGTCTCGAACATTGGGTGGCGCTCGGCAAGATCCGGCGTGCCGATGCCGATGCGGCGAAGCGGTTGGACATCCGTGAGCAGGTTGCGCAGGTGCTCGCGTGGGAAGAAAACGGCTGGTACTTCAGCAAAGACTTTTCAAAATCGATCCTGTACTCGGTCGCCGCGCCCGGCGCGTCGCAGCACATTTTTCTGGTCGCGCTCGACGTCGAGCAGTTCGCGAATCCCAAGGTTCGGGCAATTCTCGCCAAGCATGGCTGGTTCCAGACAGTAAAAAGCGATCTCCCGCACTTTACTTACTTGGGCGTCGATGAGAAGGAGCTTCCGTCGCTGGGACTTCAGACCGTCGCGGTCGGCGGGCAGAAATTCTGGATCCCGAGAATGTGATTTCGGGAATCAGATTCAAATCTCAATTTTCGAATCTCAAGTTTCAAGCACTCGTTATTCGCGCTGAGAAACAACGGTCGGCATTTTTCGAGCTGTGAGTCCGACTATCGCAAATCTCAATTTCAAATCTCAAGTTTCAAGCACTCGTTATTCGCGTTGTGACACAACGGTCGGCATTTTTTGAGCTGTAAATCCGACTATCGCAAATCTCAGATTTCAAATCTCAAAGATCGAAGCCCGAAGATCGAAGATCAAAATCCCGGCCGTTCGGAATTCAAGCGACTTCGGGGTAGAATGTCGGTGAAAGTCCTGCCCGAAGTTAGCCGGAGACGCGATGATCTGTCCTTATTGCCGAGCTTTCAACGACGACAGCAACGTATTTTGCGTCAGCTGCGGCGAGTCGTTTGTCTCGCCGGGCGGTCCCGGGCCGACGATGCTGCCGCAGTCCTTCATTCCGGGCGACAGCGATCCGAGTCCGAGCCAACCGACCGTGCTTCATGCCGAAAACCCGATGAGCGGCCGGCTCCAGCCGCCACCGGCATTCGACAATTCATACGCCCAGTTTCAACAGTCATTTCCGGCGATTCCGCCGTCGAACGCCCAGCAACCGCAAAAGAGCCGTGCCGGGCTGCTTGCGGCGGTCGGAGTCCTCGCGTTTCTGGTCGTCGTTGCCGGAGCCGTCGGAGTCTATCTCTTATTGAATTACGAGTCGAAATCATCTGAGAAATTCCCGACGAGCCTCGGACTTTTCTTTCAAAATGCTGAAAAAACGAAGGTTACGGAGATCACTCGCCGCGACCAAAAGGATGCCGGCGAGGCGCGTGACGCGATCAAGAGCGACAGCGGACTGGCGAAGCTTGATCCTCGTCCGACATTGATCCTCTATGCCGACGCCAAGGACGTTCCCGTCAGCGATCTGAAACTTGTCGAGATCGATTCGATCAAGGACGACGGCACGGTCCGACAGATCGATTTCAAGGCCGCGACCGTGGAAGGAAAGCAGGACATGAAGCGTCTCTGGCTGACCGAGGACCTCGCGCCCGGAAAGTACGCGTTTGCGGTCTTCGACGGCTATTTCGAGGATGGAAAGCATCATTTCTGGCCGTTCGAGGTCAGCGGCGGTAGTCGCAAGAACAACGATTCGATCGCGAAGGAACTGACGATCAGCCGAAAGGCAGCCGCTTCGCCGACGCCGAAGGCCGAAAAATCGGCGACGCCGCGGCCGACGGTTGAACCGCCTCCGAACTCGTCGGCGGCACGTGTCCAGAGTTCAAACGTGATCCTGCGTTCCGGACCGTCGCAATCGTCGTCGAAGATCGGGATGCTTTCGGCGGGCCAGAAAGTGTATATCATCGAATATTCGGATCGCTACGAGGTGTTCGTAACGCGCGACGGTCGCGCCCTGAATTCAAATTACGCCTACATTCAGACCGAAAGCGGGAAACGCGGCTGGGTGTTCGCGGCGTTCATTAAATAAGCCATGACGATCAAACACCTTATTACGCTTGCACTTGCGGCAACAGTCCTGATTAACGCGGGATGCTATTCGGCGGAATCGATCGACAACCGGACACGATCCACGCCGTCCGGCACGCCGCTGCGATCCTCGGAATCACCCTCGCCGTCGCCGTCAGGAACGACTGAAATGAAGACTGAAACAAACAAAGACCCGAAGCCGACCGGTTATGCGGCGAACGTTCCGAGCGGTTTTTCGGTTCCGACTGACGAAGTCGGAAAGCGGCTTGTCCGCGAATACGGTTCGATGTTCGTCGCGCGCGGCGTGACGCCGCCGCCGAGGGTCGTGTTTCGCGATGAGTCCGAAGTTTCGGCATTTCAATCAGGCGTTCAGCGGTCGACCGAGTCGATCGGCGGATTTACGATCGAACTCCAAACGCCGGCGATGAACGCGCTCAACGAGGCGATCGCCGATGCGAAGTCGAAGAACCTGAGGATCACGCCGCGCAACGCGGATGCCGCCAAACGGACCTTTGCGCAGACCGTCGACAACTGGAAGAGCCGGGTCGATCCGGGTCTTCAGCATTGGATGTCGAAAGGGAAGATAGATGCCGCCGAGGCAAAGCGGATCGCTGCGCTTTCGCCGGCAGATCAGGTCCCGGAAATTCTAAAACTAGAGGGGCAAGGCCTTTATTTTGCGAAGGATTTCGACAAGACGATCCTATACTCGGTCGCCGCGCCCGGCGCGTCGCAGCATATCTCGATGCTCGCCCTCGATGTCGCCGAGTTTGACAGCGCCGACGTCCGCCGCGTCCTTGCCGATCATGGTTGGTTTCAGACGATTCCGTCGGACCTGCCGCACTTCACGTACCTTGGCGCGAAGGA
>JAKOSS010000130.1 GCA_029777145.1 Acidobacteriota bacterium
CAATCTAGTCGTCCGGATCGCGCTGATGCCGCTCGTTGCGGGACTTTCGTATGAAGTGATCCGCTACGCCGCGAAGAAAGAGTCGGGAGCGATCTTCAAGTTGATGACGAAACCGGGACTCTGGCTTCAGAACATCACGACGCAGGAACCCGACGATGAACAGCTCGAGGTTGCGATCGTGTCGCTCAAGGAATCGCTCAAACTGGAGCCGCAGAACTGAATTGGAATCCCCGCGTGCGCGCGGCGTACCGATCAGACTCCGCCTGAAGGCGGAACTCAAAACAAGAGATGTTGGAAAAACTTGCACAGATCGAGAAGACCTTTGAGGAGATCACGGAGCAGCTTTCGTCGCCCGACGTGACGTCCGATATCGCGGCCTATACAAAGCTGATGAAGCAGCACAGGTCGCTCGGAGAGATCGTCGAGAAATATCGCGAGGTCAAAAAGATGACCGAGGATCTATCGGGCGCGCGCGAACTCCTTGACGCTGCCGACGATGCCGAAATGCGCGAAATGGCGCAGATGGAGATCGACGAGATCACCGAACGTCTTCCGAAGGCCGAAGAAGAACTGAAGGTGCTGCTGCTTCCGAAGGACCCGAATGACGAAAAGAACGTCATCATCGAGATCCGTGCCGGCACCGGCGGCGACGAAGCAACGCTGTTCGCGGCCGAAATTCTCCGGATGTATGCGCGCTATGCGGAACGTCAGGGCTGGAAGTTTGAAGTCCTCGAAGCCTCGGAGACGGGAGTCGGCGGGATCAAGGAAGCGTCCGCCGTGATCGAAGGCGACCGCGTTTATTCAAAGATGCGTTATGAATCGGGCGTGCACCGCGTCCAGCGCGTGCCGGCAACCGAGACCGCGGGCCGCGTCCATACGTCGGCGATCACCGTTGCCGTCTTGCCCGAGGCCGAAGACGTCGACGTTCAGATCAACCCGAACGATCTTCGCATCGACACTTTCTGTTCGAGCGGTCCCGGCGGGCAGTCGGTAAACACGACGTATTCCGCAGTTCGCCTGACACACCTTCCGACCGGAGTCGTCGTTTCGATGCAGGACGAAAAGTCTCAGATCAAGAATCGTGAGAAGGCGATGCGCGTTTTGCGGGCACGGTTGCAGGAGATCGAGGAACAAAAGCAGCACGACGCGCTTTCGGCCGAACGAAAATCGATGGTCGGCAGCGGCGACCGGAGCGAGAAGATCCGGACCTATAATTTCAAGGAAAACCGCGTCTCGGATCATCGTATCGGCCTGACCGTTTACCAGCTGAACCTCGTGATGGAGGGCGCGCTCGACGAATTCATCAGCGCGCTGACGACCCACTACCAAACCGAGAAACTCAAGGCGGAAGTGGCGAACGCCTGATAGAATTTTAGATTTTCGATTTTGGATTTTGGATTCCGGCCACAGATTGGCCGTTCCTAAATCGCAAATCGAAAATCGCAATCGAAAATGCACGTGACTCGTCTCTATTTGATCCGGCATGGGCAGTCGGCGGGTAATGCTGAAGGTCGATTCGGCGGACACTCCGCGACTCCGCTTTCCGAGCTGGGAGAATTGCAGGCGCGTGCGACAGCCGATTATCTCTCGCGGGAGAGGATCGACGCGATCTATTCCAGCGATCTGCTCCGCGCGGTCCAGACGGCGGCGCCGCTCGCCGAAATGCTAAGCTTGCCGATCAACAAGTCGGGCGCGTTTCGCGAACGTCACGTCGGCGTCCTCGAGGGACTGACATTTATCGAATCGAAAGAGCAGTATCCGTCCGATTACTACGCGCTCGTCAGCCGTAACGTGAATCACGTGATCACCGAAGGCGAGAGTTACCGCCAGTTGCTGCGCCGCGCGAATCGCGAGTTGACGACGATCCTCGACAATCATCGCGGACAGCGCGTCGCCGTGTTTTCCCATACCGGCGCCATCTGTTTTATGACCCTGAGCCTCATCGGCGCGATCAACCGCTTTACGAAACAGGCTCCCTGGCTCGTGACGTCGAACTGCGGCGTCAACCGCTTCGAAATCCGCGGACGGAACAACATCCGCGTCCTTTCCCTGAACGACACCCGACATTTACAACAAGCTACCGGCGGAGATACGAATTTTTGATTTTGGATTTTGGATTTTGGGCTCGGATTTGCGCTCTTCACATCTCACTGATAACTGCCCACCGACCACTGCTCATATCCATCGTCGCTGACGCGACTCGGAGAGTCATTTCGTCACCCCACCGTGGGCTCACGCCCACGGCTATTTCGATTCCGTCGCTTCGCGACTCAATGACAGCTCACGGCTCTGACCACCAACCACTTCTCTCTGACCACCGACCACGGCTCACTGCTCACGGCTTACTGCTCACCGCACCGCTCACAGACCAATCCCCAATCCCAAATCCCAATTCCCAAATAAAAAGGGGGGTCAGGCTTTCGCCCGACCCCGAAACGGAAACTAATCCGAAAGTCTTTAGAACGAGTAGCGGATACCGAACTGCATGCGACGCGGCTGGCCCTGAATGTCGGTATAGATACGGCCGAATTCCGGATCAGGAGCGTTCAGATCGGGATCCTGGCCGAGGCCAAGCGATCCGCGGGTTACGTTCGAAGTCGTGAAGTACTGCGAGTTGGTGATGTTGAAAACTTCCCAACGGAACTGCAGTTTATGACCTTCCCACGGCATCTTGAACGTCTTCGAAAGACCCATGTCCATCGACGCATATCCGGGATCGCGGAGAACGTTACGGTCTCCGGTCTCGCCCGGACGTGCGTTGCGGAATGCCGCATACGCCGCTGCCGGATCCGAGAAGATGTTGCCCGTCGAGCGGACAGCACCGTACGTGATCGGACGCGTGCGGACACCGTTCGACTGAACGTTCCAGTTCGTCGCCCATTGGGCCGCGTCAAACGGCGTCTGGGTCGGCAAACCGGTGTTCCAACGGAAGATACCGGAAAGCTGCCAACCGCCGAAGATCGCGTCAGCAACTGAATTCATGTTGCTGAAGAACTTGCGTCCTTTGCCGACCGGCATCTCGAAGATGAAGTTCGCGTTGACAACGTGGCGAATGTCGAAATCCGAAAGCGCGTAGTTGTCATCCGGACGGAGCGGGTTCAGGATGAACGCCGAGCCGTAAGTGCCAGCGGTCTGAAGACCCGACGCGTTATCGAACGACTTCGAGAACGTGTAGTTGATGTCATACGTCAGCGTGTTGCCGAGGCGTTGACGAAACGAAAGCGAACCACCGTGATAGTCTGACTTCGCCACCGTCGAGAACGCCGAGAATGCGGCGTACTGCGGATGGAAGAAGTAGTTGCTCCACAATCCGGTTCCGTTCGGGTCGTCATCGATCAGCAGCTGAACGAACGTCCAGTCGAGGATATCGAACCAATCGCGGGCGACCAGCGCATAAACTTCCTGAGTCGACGTGAAATTCTCACCGGTGTAAGCACCGCCGAGGCCCGGGAACAGATGCTCGAAGTACGGGATCGGAGTGATGTTCTCGATCGGAGTGTTCCGCGCACGAAGATCATGGAGCATTCCGGCGGCCGTGTACCAGTCCACTCCGGACTGACGGTCGACGAGATTGTTGAGCGCCATGATGTCACGCGTCGCCAGAAGATTCCGGGCCTTGCGTCCGGTGTACGTCGCTTCGACATACATTCCCTTCGGCAACTGACGGCCGTACGTGAGGTTCCACGTATAGTTGATCGGCGAAACGAGGGTCGAATCAAGCGACGACTCGATGCGCTGATCTTCATCGGCCGGGGTCGAGAACCGGTTCGGCGCCGAGATGTTCGGCAGATTGCGGATCGACTGACCGAAATTCGTGAACGGCGGAGCGAGACGCGTCGTCACGTTGTAAGTGTTCGCCGCGATCGTATCCGAAGTGGTGAATCCCAGCGTCGTCAGCCCGTCAAAGGTGACCGCGAGCTGCTGCCCGAAGTAGTCGTTCGTGATCGAAAAACCGCCGCGGAAAGTGGCTTCGTTGGGACCGCCGAAGATCGCCTTCAACGTCTTGTTCTTGAAGTTCGGCGACCAGGCTGCGGCAACGCGGGGCTGCCAGTTGTTCCAGTCCATCTTGTAGAAACCTGGAGCGTTGTTCTTCGGTC
>JAKOSS010000131.1 GCA_029777145.1 Acidobacteriota bacterium
AACAGTCGTGATCGCGCCGCCGCAGGGAGACATGGCCGAATATCTGCGATCGCTCGAACGCATGCGCGACCTTCCGGGCCTGCGGTTTCTCGCCGGATCGCACGGTGCGGCGGTCTTCAACGCCCGCGACAAGATCCAGGAATATATCGATCACAGGCTCGAACGCGAACGGCAGGTAATCGAACAGCTTTCGCTTGGAAACGACTCGCCGGAGACGATCGCCGCCGAGATCTATCGCGGACTCGACCCGCGTCTGGTCCCGCTCGCCGAGGCGACGGTCGCGGCGCACCTCGAAAAGATCCGCGCAGATTCGTGACCAAAATTCAAAGCTCAAGGTTCAAGATTGCTCGAGATGATGATCGTAGTTGGGTACGTCCTTTGCGATCTCCGCGAACTTTGCGTGAGACCTTCTTCACAAAAACTTCAGAAAATCCTAAAGAAGAATCCGGACAGATCTCTTTTTCTGATTCCCGTTCGCCGCTAATCAGGATTGGCGAAAAGAACCAGCCGGAACGGCGCCGAACGGATAACTTTGAACTCACCCAATCCGGCGCGTGACGCTAATTCGGCAAGTTCGTGCGGTTTGAATCCGCGAAGGATCGAAAGCGAGCCGTCTTCGCGCACGAGACGGCTGATCCTGAACGCCGCGCAAAAAGCCTTGTACGCGACGAGCGCCATCGGGTGCCGGTGGAGATCGATGAGATAGACGCCGCGCCGGGCGACGCGCGACATCTCGATCAGCACCTCGACGATGTGATCGTCCGTCAAATGATGCGCAAACAGCGAACTGACGACATAGTCGAACGAGCGATCGGCGAACGGCAACTCCATAGCGTCCGCCTGAACCACGCGAATCTCGGGAAAATCCGCTGATTCGTCGGCGATCAAACGCGCCGAACGCGCGTTCAGTTCGAGTCCGCAAAGATCCGCCGAGCGATCGCCGCGGCGCGCCCAACGGGCGATGGCTCTCAGCAATTGACCCGATCCCGCGCCGACGTCGAGCACGCTGAACGCACTCAGATCAAGCTTTCCGACCTCTCGCAAAAGCGTTCGGTGCAGCGCACGGTTGTCCCCGGCGAACCTGTTGACGAGCTGAATCTCGGCGAGAAAACGATCGTATTCTTCCGGCGTATAGTCACCGGTGTCGATGCGTTCGAGTTTTTGACTGCGCGTGTTGAACATCAAAGTGAAGATTCTAGCACTCCTGAAATGGTGGACTTAATATCCGGTGTTCTATAAAATCGAACGCAATTTCGACCAATGTCTGTAAAACGGAAATTCACGCTTGTTCTCATAAAACCGTCGCATTATGACGACAACGGTTACGTCATCCAGTGGTTCCGTTCCGCGATTCCGGCGAACTCGCTGGCGTGTCTCTACGGACTTGCGTTGGAATGCCGCGAACAGAAGATCTTCGGCGACGACGTCGAGTTTGAAATACTAGCGTTCGACGAAACGAACACGCACATCGATCCAAAGCGGATCGCGAAGATGATCGAGAGTTCGGACGACGGAATGGTGATGCTCGTCGGCGTGCAGTCGAACCAGTTTCCGCGCGCGCTCGACATCGCCCGGCCGCTCCGCGAACGCGGGATCAAAACGGCGATCGGAGGATTTCATGCGTCGGGAACGATGGCGATGCTTCCGGTCCGCGAAGCGCGCGTCCAGGAAGCGATCGACCTCGGCGTGACGATCTTCGCGGGCGAGGCCGAAGGACGCCTCGGACAGGTTCTGAAAGACGCGTTCAACGACGAACTTCCGGAGATCTACAACTTCATGGATGATCTCCCGAACATCGAATCGGTCGCAACGCCGCTGCTTCCCGCTGAGCGCGTGCATCTGACGGCCGGCGCGACGACCAGTTTCGACGCCGGTCGCGGTTGTCCGTTCACCTGCTCGTTCTGCACGATCATCAATGTCCAAGGCCGCAAATCGCGCCGGCGCTCGCCCGAAGACATCGAACGGATCGTCCGCGCGAACGTCGGGCAAGGACTTCACTCGTTTTTTATCACCGACGACAATTTCGCGCGTAACAAGGATTGGGAATCGATCCTCGACCGGCTGATCCAATTGCGCGAAGGCGATAAACTCAACATCAGTTTTATCATTCAGGTCGATACGCTCTGCCACAAACTCCCGAACTTCATCGAGAAGTGCAAACGCGCCGGCGTGAAGCGCGTCTTCATCGGGCTCGAAAACATCAATCCCGATTCGTTGATGTCGGCGAGCAAGAGGCAAAACAAGATCACCGATTACCGGGCGATGCTGCTCGCCTGGAAAAAGGTCGGGATCGTCACATATTGCGGTTACATCCTCGGATTTCCGGACGATACGCGCGAAACGGTGGTGCGCGACATTGAGATCATTAAAAAGGAACTGCCGGTCGATCTCCTTGAGTTTTTCTATCTGACGCCGCTTCCCGGATCGGCCGATCACAAACGTCTATTCGAATCGGGCATCGCGATGGACGACGATCTCAACAAGTATGATCTGAATCACGCGGTTACGGGACACCCGAAAATGTCGAAGGCCGAGTGGGAAGAGACTTACCGGACGGCCTGGAAGAGTTATTACACGGACGATCACGTCGAGACGATCCTGCGCCGCGCGATTGCAACCGGCACGAGCCCGGGCAAGACGATGTTCTTCATCACGTGGTTCACGGGCTGCATCGATATCGAGGGAATTCATCCGCTCGAAGGCGGATTCTTGCGGCGCAAACACAGGAAGACGCGGCGTTCGGGATTGCCGCTCGAGAATCCGCTGATCTTCTATCCGAAGACTATCTTTGAGACGCTCGCAAAACAGGTCCGCTGGATCGCGCTTTATTCGAGGCTGCGTCTGATCTATCGCAAGGTGCGGAAGGATCCGACCCGATTCGAGTATCACGACACGGCTCTCGATCCGGTCACCGGGAACGAGACCGAAACGCTCGAGATGTTTCAAACCGCGGCCGCGTCGAAGTTCGTCGAGAAGATCCATCGCATCGAAAAGATCCGTGGTAAAGAGGCGGCGTGAAATTCGCCCGAGATCATCTGTTAGCTGATGGCTAACAGCTAACAGCTATTGGCTAATTCAGACGGAATCGACCTCAACCAACGAAGAGAAATCACGCAGTTCGCGACAAAACGAGCGCCGAGTTCTTCGACCCGAAGCCGATACAGTTGCAGAGAGCAGTCCGTATCTCAGCTTTTCGGGCTCTGTTCGGCGTGTAATCGAGATCGCATGCCGGGTCGGGTTCGTCAAGATTGATCGTCGGCGCGACAATTCCATCATTCAGCGCCAGGAGTGCCGCGCCAATGCCGGCCGCGCCCGAAGCCCCCTGCGGATGGCCGATCTGCGATTTCGTCGCGCTCGTTTTCAGTCGGTAAGCATGATCCCCGAACGCATTCTTGATCGCCTGCGTTTCGATCCGGTCGTTGAGCTGCGTCGACGTCCCGTGAAGATTGACGTAGTCGATCTCCTCCGCAGCGACGCCGGCATCCGCGAGCGCAATCGTCATCGCCCGGGCAGGTTCGACGCCGTTCTCCTCGAGCCGGACGCGGTGATACGCGTCGCACGTCGAACCGTATCCGAGAACTTCGGCGTAGATGCGCGCGCCACGGGCGACGGCCCTTTCATATTCCTCAAGGACGAAGATCCACGAGCCCTCGCCGAGCACAATTCCCGAACGGTTCGTGTCAAACGGACGCGAAGCCCGCTCGGGTTCGTCGTTCCATGCCTTTGTGAGCACGGTCATGACGTTGAATCCTTCGAGGATTCCGCGGGCGAGCGGTGCGTCGACGCCGCCCGTGAACATCAAGTCAGCCTTTCCGAGTGCGATGTTCTGCGCGGCATAGGCGAACGCGTCGGTCGACGACGTGCAGCCCGTCGAGACGATGTGCGATGGTCCGTGAAGTCCGAAAACCATTGAAAGCTCGGACGAAAGCCCGCCGTGTGTTGAACTTGGGATCGTGTAAACGCTTGCGCTTGAGGCGTTTCCGGTGAGCCAGTAAACGTACTGTTGTTCGGTAAAGGCGAGTCCACCACCACCCGTTCCAAGGACGACGCCGAATCGCCGGCGAACTTCGAGATCGAGTTCCGCAGGGTCGATCCCGGCATCGGCGACCGCTTCGCGGGCGGCCGCGAGTGCGAGCGGCACGCATCGCGAGACGTTTCTTCGGTCCTTTGGATTGAGCTCCGCGCGCCAGTCGAAATCGGTGATCTCGGCCGCGATCTGAACCGCCGAATCGGAAACGTCGAATCCTTCGATCCGCTTGACGCCGCTCTTTCCCGACTCGAGTCCCGCCCAAAATGCTTCCCGTCCGATCCCGATCGGCGACACGCACCCGAATCCGGTGATCACCACCCGACGTAAGGTTAACAACTCGTTGTACATCAACAACCGAGAATACCATACAGAACGTAGGTCCTTCAGTCAGATGCGACAATGCACGGATGAAACATAAATTCGTTGACAGGACATCGATATTACGCTTATGATTGGGGTGATTCTCAACGAGGCATCTCTTGCAAGCTGCACCTAGGAGGGGGGTATTTGAAAAAGAAATTGGACGCTCGGAAGAACTTGCTTCCGCACTCACAAGCCAAAGTCGAATTTTATAAAAAGTATCTCGAACGATATCTGCGTATCCTATGTCAGGCGCGGCATATTGACGTTGTGAATATATTCGACATCTTCTGTGGTCCCGGGATTTATGAGAATGAGATGTTTGGGAGTTCACTGATTGCCTATAATGCAATCAAAGCGCTACGTTCTGAAATGCCCAGCACAACATCCATTACTCTGACCCTCAATGACATTGAGCCGTCTAACATTTCCAGAGCGAAAGAATACATATCAAAGGACAATGCGGATTACTGTCACGTGGAATACTGTTCTGAACTTGCCGATGAGCTGCTAATCGAGATCGGAAAGATGGCAGAGAATCAGGATTCGAGAACACGGAATCTGGTTTTTATCGATCCCTACGGTTACAAAGACATTGATCGTTTTGGGCTCCGGTCTCTACTTAGGAAAAACAAAACGGAAATCATTTTGTTTCTTCCGATTTCGCACATGCAGCGCTTCACTACCGTTGCAATGGAACGCGACGAACCAGCGTACAGGCCACTTCGTCGTTTCGTGGAAGACTTTTTTGCCGACGATCACCCGATCCGTGCAGCTTCAATTAGCGCTCGTGATTACATTTCGTACGTGAACGAAGCACTCCGATTTGGCAGATTTTTCAGTACCTCATATTTCATTGAACGAGATCGAAGCAACATTTACTGTTTGTTCTTTATCAGTCCGCACATTCGTGGTTTCGAGAAGATATTGGAAGTAAAATGGGAACTCGACGGAGATTCTGGGCGTGGTTTCGAACTGCCTTCTGCCGAACCGTTGCTTCTCGGGTTTGAGTCGCAGGAACGTGAACTTCAGGCTAATGCGAATTACTCTCGTCTGGAACGATTACTTACGTCTTTTTTAAGTCAAACGCGGACAAACGAGGAGGTCTATCGATTTGTGCTTGAGAACGAGTTTTTGCCGAAACATGCTAATTCGGTATTTCGATCTTGGCAACGAGATCAATCCGGTTTATCCGTTGCCGAAATTGATGGAAAGCCTGCGAGAACGGGTACGTTTCTCATAGAGTACAAACCACAACGGATACTCTTGTTTACATATAATCCTTTGGCATGAGCATTTCAAAAATCGAATGGACTGAATCAACGTGGAATCCGTCGATAGGTTGCGACAAGATCTCGGCCGGTTGCCGGAATTGTTATGCCGAAGTGATGGCGAAGCGTTTGCAGGCAATGGGGGCGAGATCTTATGAAGACGGCTTTGCTTTTAAGGCGTTGCCTGAAAGGATTAATTCACCCCGAGCTATCAAGCGGCCGACGAAGTTCTTTGTAAATTCGATGAGCGACCTCTTTCATGAGGAGATGGATTTCGGGTTTCTCGATAAGGTGTTCAGCACCATCGAGGAGACTCCACAGCACACATATCAAATTTTGACGAAACGCGAGAAGGTTCTTGGTTCCTACTTCGAGTCGAGGCGAGTTCCGCCAAACGTTTGGCTTGGCGTGACAGTCGAAAACAGGGCCAAAAAGAACAGAATCGACGTTCTGCGAACTATTGATGCGCCGATCAGATTTCTCTCGTTGGAACCACTCCTCCAAGATCTGAAAGATTTGGACCTGGACGGTATTCACTGGGTTATCGTTGGCGGCGAAAGCGGACATCGCGCGCGGCCGATGGAGCCTAGTTGGGCCGCTTCCATCCAGCAACAGTGCAAGGAGCAAAACGTCGCGTTCTTTTTCAAACAGTGGGGAGCGTGGGGTGCTGACGGGGTTCGCCGGAACAAAAAGGCAAACGGTCGATTGCTGATGGGAAAAGAGTGGAACGAATGTCCTGCGTGATTAGGATCCTTCCCAACTTCGTAAGATTGTCGCAACTGCTGGTCGTGTAAGCGTAGCATTCCAAATTTTTCCCATCCTTTTTGCTGGGTGCCCCTTACTGAATTATCATTATTTTCATGAAAGAAGGTTGGGAAGCGATCATCGGGATGGAGATCCACGCGCAGCTGGCGACGGAGACCAAGATCTTTTGCGGCTGTGCGACGAGTTTCGGCGAGGAGCCGAACTCGAACACGTGCCCGGTCTGTTTGGGGCTGCCCGGCGCATTGCCGGTGCTGAACGAAAAGGTCGTCGAGTACGGCGCGAAAGCCGCGCTGGCGCTCGGCTTGAACATCAACGAGACGTCGATCTTCTCGCGGAAGAACTACTTCTATCCTGATCTGCCGAAGGGCTATCAGATCTCGCAGTACGACAGACCGTTCTCGTCGAACGGCGAACTCACGATCATGACGTCCGAAAGGGACGAGTCGGGCCGCGCGCACGACTGGCAGCCGATGACGATCCACGTCGAGCGGATGCATCTCGAAGAGGACGCCGGAAAGAACGTCCACGAAGGGCTGCCCGAAACCGATAAATACTCGTACATCGATCTCAACCGCGCCGGAACGCCGCTCGGCGAGATCGTCACGTCGCCTGATTTCCGGACTTCATGGCAGGCATACGATTACGTGAACCATGTCCGCCGCGTGCTGCAGTGGGTCGGCGCTAGCGACGCGGATATGGAGAAGGGAAATCTGCGGTGCGAGGCGAACGTTTCGGTGCGCCCGATCGGTCAGGCGGAATTCAACAACAAGGTCGAACTCAAGAATCTCAACTCGGTCCGCTTCATGCAGAAGGCGATCGAATACGAGATCGAGCGACAGATCGCGGCACATGAGTCGGGCGAGGGCGTGCAGCAGGAAACGCGGCTGTGGGACGAGAAAAACAACCGGACGCGCGTCATGCGTTCGAAAGAGGACGCCCACGATTATCGCTATTTCCCCGAGCCGGATCTTCAGCCGCTGGTCGTCTCGCACGCGTTCGTCGAATCCGTGAAAGCGTCGATGCCCGAACTTCCGGACGCGATGCGCGATCGTTTCATGGACGAATTCGGACTTTCGTTCGAAGATGCGTCGCAGATCATCGGCGAAAAATCGCTCGCGAAGTTCTACGAGGACGCGGCGCGGACGTCGGGCAATCCGCGGACGACGGCGAACTTCGTTCTTTCGGAATTCGTCCGCGAGCTGAACAATTCGGGCAAATCCGCGGATCAGTCGCTGTTGACGTCCTCGGAACTCGCGGCGCTGGTCAAAACGCTTGATGCCGGAGCAATCAACAACAATCAGGCGAAAGAAGTTCTGGTCGAGGTTTTCAACACCGGAAAGACGGTCGCCGAAGTGATCAACGAGAAGGGTTTCGAGCAGATCTCGGACGTCTCGTCGATCGAGAAAATTGTTGACGAGATTATTCAAAACAACGAAAATCAGGTGAACGCATATCGAGGCGGAAACGAGAAATTGTTCGGATTCTTTGTCGGCCAGGTCATGAAGGCGTCGCAGGGGAAAGCGAATCCGAAGATCGTAAACGAAGTCCTGAAGGCAAAACTCTAAACAGGAAAAGGAGTCCGGAAAATGACGCGATCAGTTGTTCTGGCGGTTGTGACGCTGTTGCTCACCATCGTCGGACAGGTGCGCGCGCAGGACGATCCCAAGGTCCGCCGTCCGCCGAACACGCCGGCGATCGCCGACGCCAGCAACCAGGATCCCGATTCCGATTCCGAGGAACTCTCCTCTGCCGATTTTCAGCTTGATCCGAAGGCTGCGAAACGCGCGAAGATCACCAATCAGGAAAAGGAACAGTTCAAGTCCGAGCGCCGCAACGGGTTCAAATTGCTGAAGATGTACGATGCGCCGGATTGCGTCGACAGGCTTGTCGTCAATATCGGTGACGAGCGCTGCGCTTCGAATTACGAACTTTTGCCGGTCGGCTACTATTCATTTTTTTACACTGCACACGGAGAAGAATATTCCGACCTGCGGATCAGGGATGGATTCATCTACGCCGGCAACGGTCTGTTCCGGCAGGGCATGATGATCGATCTTGGCGAGGTCGATCCGAACACGATAACCGCGACTTCGCCGGAAGCGATCTCGCTTGCGAATTATGACATCGCGACGAAGTTCGGCGATGCCGAAAAGCAACGTTCGAATCTCGAGCTCGGGGTGGAATGCGGCGCGTCGATCATGTCGTCGCGACAGAAACTGCAACAGGGACATGTTTACCTGCTGCGTGCTATCTCGTACAAACATTCCGACCGAACGCTGTTGCCGTACAGTTACGACAACGTGATCGTGCTCAGTGTCGGGCGCGTGACCGACGACAGTATGGTCCTGATCTTGTGGCGCAAGATCGCCGACAAGAAGGCACCGCGTTTGAAGGTTGACGACAAGGACGACGAAAAAGAAAAGAACTGACCGACAGGAGCGCCGAAACCGATGCGAATCCGACTTTACTCACTGATTGCGGTATTGCTGCTGGGTGGATCGGTTTGCGCGCAATCGGCACGTCCGAACCTGACGACGATGCCGCGGACGGACCTCTTTCCGATCCGGACAAAACTTACGAGGGAACAAAAGGAACGGATGCAGCCCGACGCCCGCGACGTAGGGGCGTTCAGATCTCTGCTCCAGGAACCGCGGACCGGAATTGCGCGGCTTCATCCGGATCTCGGTTGCTACGAAAACGCGAGGATACTGAAGGCCGACGAGATCTGCCGGAATGCGATCCCTGAAAGTTCGTCATACTCGTTCCGCGAGCGTGAGAATACGATCGAGGTCCTTTCCGATATTCGGTTCAAGAACGGGTTTTTCATCAGCGACGGAATTCTCACCCAGGGATTTCTCACTAATCTCGGCGACGTGGACCTTGGAAACGTCAGCCTCGAATCAGACGGGATCGGCTTCTTGCGCGAGTTCGAGCCGATGCCGGAAGCGCCGGACGCGAAAGATCAGTATTTGACGTTGGTCAAAGGGATCAAAGCCGGCCCGTACGAATATCGCAAATATCAGAAGGCGGTCGTCGGTTCGACGTACGCATTGCGGATCGTCGCCTATCGGGGCAACGTTTACCGGTCGTACCGCGGCTGGAAATTCGATCTTCTGGAGGGCGACAAAAGGATCGATCTGATCGTCGCCTTCCGGGTCGTGCGGCAGAGCGCCGACGGATCGATGACGATCGTCTGGAAGGAACTCGAACGGCGCGATTCTCCGCGACTCAAATTCACAAAACGCCGCGACGCGTCAAAACGCGCGGCGGCCGGGTAGGTAATCATGACACTCAAAGGAAAAACCGCGGTCGTAACCGGAGCAACGAAGGGAATCGGATTTGCGATCGCCGAGCGGTTGCTCGAAGCCGGCGTCAAGGTCTTTATTTGTGCGCGCAACAAGCCGGAATTGCGTCGCGCGCTTGAGAAACTCGCCGCGTCGGGAAACGTTGAAGGCGAGGTGTGCGATGTCCGCAGCGAAGATCAGGTGCGGATGATGCTCGATCAGGCGAACCGCGTCTTCGGCGGGGTCGATATTCTCGTGAACAACGCCGGAATGGGAGTATTCGGAAAGACCGTCGAGGAACTCTCGGGTGAAGAATTCAGACAAACGCTCGAGACAAATCTATTCGGCGTTTTCTATGCCTGTCACTACGCCGTTCCGCTGATGCGCGAGCGTGGCGGCGGTTACATCATCAACATTTCGTCCCTCGCCGGTCAGAACGCGCACCCGCGAATGGCGGCCTACAACGCCTCGAAGTTCGGCTTGAACGGATTCTCCGAAGCCCTGATGCAGGAAGTCAGGCAGGACGACATCAAGGTCAGCTACATTTGTCCAGGGTCGGTAAACACCTACTTCGGGGGCGATACGCCGTCGAAGGACAATGCCTGGCAATTGCAGCCGGATGACATTGCCGACGTCGTCATCGATCTCCTCGACATGAACCCTCGCGCGCTTCCGAGCAAGATCGAGATCCGCCCGAGCAAACCTCCAAAACGATGAAAAACCAAAGGTTCGGTCTACTTCTCCTGATCACTCTCTCGTTCGTCATCTTTTCCGCTGCGCAAGTGAACCGGGCAGACGATGCGCGCGCTGTGCTTGACGAATTTCTGACGCTGTACAAGGCCGGGGATTATTCCGCGGCACTTCCGAAGGCGGCGCGGCTTGTTGAGTTGTTCAATTCGAATCCCGATTCGTCGACATTCGACCGTGCCAATTCCTACAGATTTCTAGGGATGACGCAATTTCAGCTCGGCGAGACGAAACGTGCGGTTGAAAGTCTCGAGTCCGGTATCGCGATCCTTGAACCGGCGGCCGCGACGAACGACAAAAAGACGTTTCTCGCAAAGCTCTACGACGAGGCGGCGTTCTTTTGGTCGAAGCTGGAAAAGGCCGATCGGGCGCTCGAGTATTGCCGGAAGGCGGTCACCGCCAAAACGGAGGTTTTCGGCGGATCATCG